>CAYGPQ010000054.1:0-25449 GCA_964351775.1 uncultured Kordia sp.
CATTTTTAACCGATAAATCAGTTGGTGCAATACCATCTGGTGTTTCGTCGTCGCAAGCTTCCAATGTAGTAGGTACAGCTATTACTGGCAATGCAGGAACTTGTAATTGAAAACTTCCTACTTGAATACATCCTAATAGATTGACTGCTCTAACAAAGATAAAATCTCCATCGGTTCCAGTAATATTGGTGATAGCGTTAGCTCCTGTATCTGCATCAACCTGCAAAAGGTGATACGTAATGGTAAGTCCTACTTGTCCATTTTCAACGACTGTTGTATGAGTTGTCAAATCGAACATTTCCATTAAATCGCCTGGATTGTTAACATCACACGCAATCATTGGTGGTATGTTGTCTAAGTTTGGAAGTGGATCTACAAGAAGCGTTAATGGAACCACATCAAAACATCCTGTGATATTATCCGTAACACGTGCATAAATTATTTGCAAAGAAGCAGTCGTCGATGTATATAAGCCCATGATTTCTGTACCTGCAACGCCAGCTTGCGCTACCGTTTGATCTTCATAATACGTAACCGTAGCGGTTCCTGCAAAAGGACCTAAAATCTCTGCATCTTTCGTTGATAAATCAAATGTACCCAATCCGTCCGTATCATTTCCATTGGTATCATCACAGACACTAAAGTTTGAAGGTGTAGTTGCTACAATACCTTGATTTACTTGTAAATCTAATGTGGAAGTATTTACACAACCTGTAATCGTATTTACAATACGTATGTATACCGTTTGCATGTTCGCCGTGGTATTCGTATATGGCGATAAAAGTGGTGTACCAACTCCTGTTAGTGCTTCTATTGGTGTTTCATAATAGGTAATCAACATTGCATCCGTAGACGTTTGCAAGGCTAAAATTTCTGCATTAGCGTTTGTCAAAGTAAAAGGAAAAAAACCATCGGTATCATCATCACATTCTTGTAATAGTATTGGAATTACAGGAACTACTGGTAATGGGTTTACAGTAAGCGTAAAACTCGTGATAGTAAAACATACATTTGCAGCATCAGTGCTACTTACTCTAACAAATATTGTTTCTGTTGGGTTTGTATTTGTATATGTTGTCGGTAAAACTGCTGTATTTGCATTGGCATCAGCTTGTGTTGGATGAAAAGTAACTACGACATCTGCTGGAGTTTGAGTTCCAATAATTGTTGGAATCAAAAATGTAAAGTCAAAAGTTTCAACCCCATCGTTTGAGACATCATCACAGACAATTATGTTTGCAGGTTGTACTGCTGTTGGCTGATAGTCTAAACAGATTTGAAAACTTGTCGTATCGGAACACAACGTATTTGCATTGTTTTGTATACGAACATAAATTTGATCACAATTACTTGTGACTGTATTTGTATGTGTATATGGAACCGCTAATGGGTTTGCTCCTGAATCAGCATCTGCTTGTGAATCATGATATGTAACTGTAAATGATGCTGGATCTTGCGTTCCTAATACAGCAGCATCTACGCCTAAAGCTGGAAAGTCAAATATTGTTGTTCCATCGTTTGAGATATCATCACAAACAGAAATATCTGCAACTACATTTGCTGTTGGTAATACACTTACTGTGATATCAAAACTCGTGGTTGCAAAACATACATTTGTAATATCAGTGCTACTCACTCTTACAAATATTGTTTCTGTTAGGTTTGTATTTGTATACGTTGTTGGTAAAGCTGCTGTATTTGCATCAGCATCTGCTTGTGTTGGATGAAAAGTAACTAAAACATCTGCTAGAGTTTGAGTTCCAATAATTGTTGGAATTTGAGGTGCAAGGTCAAATGATTCAATTCCATCGTTTGACACATCATCACAGACAATTATATTTGCAGGTTGTACTGCTATTGGTTGATAGTCTACACAGATTTCAAAGTTCGTTGTATCATAACAAGACGTATTTGCATTGTTTTCTATTCGAACATAAATTTGTTCACAAGAATTCGTATTCGTATACGGACTAGTTAATGAATTTGTATTTGCATCAGCATCAGCTTGTGTTGGATGAAAAGTAACTGTAAATAATGCAGCGTCTTGTGTACCTAGAGCTGAAGCTTCTGAAGTTGAAAAATTAAATGGTTCAACACCATCATTGGAATCATCATCACAAACAGTAATGTCTGCAACTGCATTTGCTATTGGCAATACATTTACAGTAACATTAAATTGTGTTGTAGAGAAACATCCAGTAGCATTTTCCTGAACTCTCACAAATATTAGTTCTGTTGAGGTTGTATTATCAAACATCGATGGCAAAGGAGCTGTTCCAGCATCAGCGTCTGCTTGTGTTGGATGAAACGTAACTGTAAACAATGTTGGATCTTGTGTTCCTAATATAGCAGCTATTTGTGTTGTTAAATCGAATGTTTCAGTTCCATTATTAGACACATCATCACATGCTATCATATCTGCGGGCTGTATCACTGTTGGCCCTACACCATAGGTAATTATAACACTATCGCCAATATCACAACCGTTATCGCTTACTAAAACGCTATAAACTCCGCCCACCATACCAGTTACAGTAAATGTAGGGTTTGTTGCTCCTGCAATATCAGTCCCGCCTAAAGCCCATTGGTAGGTTGCTGTTGTAGAACCTATATCTGCATCCAAGATGATATCTCCTGTATTTGTATCACATAAGTTTTGATCTGGGCCTAAGTCTACTGTAAAGTCTCCTAAAATTTCAACCGTTACATCATCCGTAACCGTAACCAAATCTCCGTTACAGTTTGTATAAATAACTTGTGCTGTATATGTTTCTGTTGAAGTTGGACATACATTTATAGTTGGTGTTGTACCCACAACAGCTCCTGATGAATCTAACCAAGAAAAATCAACAACACTATTTCCTGCTGGTGTAAATCTCCATGCTTCATCAGTAGTTGTCCATTGAGAAGTATTTCTTCCGGGTGGTACAAAAGCGGTTGTCCCTGCATCATTTTGAATTCCAACGGCTGCATTTCCACTATTCCATCCAGGACAAACAGGTTTATCTTTAATATATATGTCAATTACATTCGTTGTTTCATACATAACAGCCATGTGCGTAGCTATCAAATTATTACACGAAAAGTATGGAACTTGATAAAATGATACCGCTAATACTCTATTTGGTGCTGTACCAATGATTTCCCATGCAATTTCTTCTGCATTTCCTACGGATGGATCAATATCATGTACAGGAGTAAAAATGTTTGCTTCTCCCAAGGTAGCGTTCGTATTATTAGGGAGCAACTGTGTAAAAGCCCAACCATTACTAGTATCACCTGGATCAACGTCAAAACGAATTACTCCGTTTGAACCCACCTGAAATTGCGTTTCTGCATTTGTAAAGAAGCAAAAATCAAAAGGTAAATTCTCTACTGAGGACCATCTATCATCTTGATTTGGATTTAATGAATTAGTCAACCCGTTAAAACTAAAAGGTGGCACAAACGGAATTTGACTTACGGTATATGTATTTGTTTCTCCAATATCTAAAAATTCTGCTGTTAAATCCGTACAACCAGAACTATTACAATCTAGTGTAACATCATTACCCGCATCAACATATGGATTTCCCGGTGTACTAGCACCTACAATTACTCTTTGCTCAACAACATTTGTGTTCTGACAACCTTCATTGTCAACGATTGTCAATGTTACAATGTATACACCCGCGGTAGCATATTGATGTGTAACCGATTGCCCTGTTACGGGAGCACTTCCATCACCAAAATCCCAGGTATAGGTAGCGCCTGTTCCATCAGAAGAGAATGTTCCACTTCCGTTAAATGTAATTACTTCATTCACATCTACATTTACAACACCACTTCCGTCTGGTGAAGGCACAGTACTATCTATTCTTGCTATAATTTCTTGACAAGCACAAGAAACCGTTCCTTGCCAACCAATATTTACACCGGCGGCATCTGACACAAATCGAATTGTCAAGCAACCTGTAGGATTCGCTCCAGAGGCAACAATCGTCCCAGGTGATGCTGTCCCTGTGTAGGTTCCAATTAATGGAGCAGACGTATCAGTTCCATCAAAAATATCCATAAAATCACTGTTGTTTTGAAGGCCAAAAGAAGTAAAATCTATTTGGACTCTTTCTCCTGCTGTATTTGGACATATTGTGAGCACGAAGTTTTCGTTATTAGAATATTGTCCTGCACCGCCACCGCCAGTATCAAAAAATGTTGGTGTCGTTCCACAATCAATAGAAATATTGCCATTCTGCATATTAAAATCCTGACTAAAGACTACAAAAGGCAATAAGAATAATAGGCTGGTTAGTAACTTTTTCATTGGTTATTACTTTTTGTTAGTTTTTTGAGATGCTATATAAAGAATGTGTTGTTTGTCTATTCTATAAATAATTAATTCGTTTGAAAATAAATTAATATCATATTTCAAAGGATTAAAATTACTTTTATTGAACATAAAATTTCTGGAAAGATTTTTATTGTATGTTTTTAGAAGTGGTATATCAGAAAGATTTTCATAATATTCACCTTCCTTGAAGATTTGCTCGCGTATAGTAATTCTATTGAGTAATAAATTTTTGAAACCCTCATAGCGAATCGCATCAGAAAAGATAATAGCATCCGCTTTATCTTGATACACTTCTTTAATTAGTTTATCGACCTCAGCCTCGTTGAATTTGTATTGCTTATTTTTTGTTTGTGCATTCAGAAACAGCCCTAATAACAAAAACATCATACATACAGTAATTTTACGCATAATTATGGTATTTGAATCTAACATTATTAATTTAAAATGAAGCCTAAGATAGTATTGAAAAACGCCCCATTCCCTATACTTTATATATAACAACAACACCCTTGGAAACCCGACATTGTGTTAAAAAATTTATTTTAAATGGCGGGAAATTAAGAAAATTTTGTGATATACTTAATTCTTTAACATATTTATTTACGGCACGTTCGACCAAAACTTATTCAATAATTAATTATCTTTGCAGTCTTGTTAATTTTTGAACAAAACGGTACAATGAACCGCTCATATTTTGGAATTATAATTCCTATATATCACTAAGTAGTTGTATTACATTTTTTATACATTAAGAAACACTGAATAGATGAAAATAGATAAGGCGCTTGAAGAAGAACTACAAGCCATGGGAGATGATCACATTATGACTTCTTATGAAACTCCATTACGCGAAAACGCTTTTGATTTGAGTGACGAAGAAAAAATAGCTCGTATCAAAAAAGATGTTGCGAATATTATGGAAACCTTAGGCTTAGACATGACTGACGATAGCCTAAAAGGTACACCCAATAGAGTGGCAAAAATGTTTGTAAAAGAAATTTTTGGAGGATTGCATCCCGATAAAAAACCAAAAGCATCCACTTTTGACAATAAGTATAAATACAATGAAATGTTGGTAGAAAAGAACATTACGGTCTACTCTACTTGCGAACATCATTTACTTCCTATTGTGGGTAGAGCGCATATTGCTTATATTTCTAATGGGACTGTTGTGGGACTTTCTAAGATGAACCGAGTGGTAGATTATTATGCAAAACGTCCACAAGTACAAGAACGTTTAACGATTCAAGTAGTAAAAGAGTTGCAAAAAGTACTTGGCACCGAAGATGTTGCCTGTGTAATTGACGCAAAACATTTGTGTGTAAACTCGCGTGGAATCAGAGACATAGAAAGTAGTACAGTGACTGCTGAATTTGGCGGAAAATTTAAAAACGAAAAAACACGCTCAGAATTCCTAGATTATATTAAATTAGATACAAAATTTTAACAAACCATAATTTTTAATAGTACGATGCAATTATATCAAGAACACGAACTTAAAATATACAACTCCCTCACCAACCAAAAAGAAGTTTTTACACCTTTAATTGAAGGTTATGTCGGAATGTATGTTTGCGGACCTACGGTTTACAGTAATGTACACTTAGGAAACGTACGCACGTTTATGTCTTTTGATATGATTTTTAGATATTTAAAGCATTTAGGCTATAAAATTCGCTATGTGCGAAATATTACCGATGTTGGACATTTAGAAAATGATGCGGACGAAGGCGAAGATCGGATTGCTAAAAAAGCACGTTTGGAAGAAGTAGAACCTATGGAAATTGTACAACGCTATACCATAGATTTTCATGAAATATTACAAAAATTCAACTTTTTACCACCGAGCATTGAGCCAACTGCTACAGGACATATTATTCAACAAATAGAAATTGTAAAAACGATTGTTGAAAAAGGATTTGGGTATGAAATCAATGGTTCTGTTTATTTTGATGTATTAAAGTTTAATGAAACCAACGAATACGGAAAACTTAGCAAACGTAAAGTAGAGGACTTAGTACACAATACACGCGTATTGGATGGACAAAGTGATAAAAAAAATCCGCAAGATTTCGCACTCTGGAAAAAAGCAGAAGAAAGACACATTATGCGTTGGCCTTCACCTTGGAGCGATGGTTTCCCAGGTTGGCATCTTGAATGTACTGCGATGAGTACAAAATATTTAGGAGATCAATTTGATATTCACGGTGGTGGAATGGACTTAAAGTTTCCACATCACGAATGTGAAATTGCTCAAAACGAAGCTGCCAAAGGAACAACTCCTGTAAATTATTGGATGCACGCCAATATGTTGACCTTGAACGGTAAAAAAATGGCGAAATCCACAGGAAATAATATTCTTCCTGGCGAAATTTTCTCTGGAGATAACGAACATTTAACGAAAGGATTTGCGCCAAGCGTGGCACGTTTTTTCATGATGCAAGCACATTACAGAAGTATTCTTGATTTTAGTAATGACGCATTATTAGCTTCTGAAAAAGGATTCAATAAGTTGATGGAAGCTATAAAAACACTAGACGGTTTGGAACCTGTTGGTGATAAAACTACTTTTAATTTGAGCGTATGGAAACGTGGTTGCTACAATGCATTGAATGACGATTTTAATACACCGATTTTAATTGCTGATTTGTTTGAAGCTGTAAAATACATCAATCTGTTGAAAGATGGCAAAGCAACGATATTAGCAGAAGATTTAGCGGACTTAAAAAAGAGCATGCATGTATTTGTGTTTGACATTTTAGGATTGGAGCAACAAAACGGTTCATCGGATGATGGCGATGCACTTTCTGGTGTGGTAGAATTATTAATAAGTTTACGTAATGAAGCGCGCGCCAACAAAGATTTTGCAACTTCAGATAAAATTCGTGATGAATTATTAGCCTTAGGAATTCAACTGAAAGACGGAAAAGACGGTACTTCTTTCGCGTTGAATTAACCAAAATACAATTCATTATCAAAAAAATACTTATATATCCTTTTTTACTTATCATCCGTTTTTACCAAGCGGCTATTTCTCCGTATTTGCCCGCAGCCTGTCGGTATACGCCCACATGTTCACATTATACCGCAGAAGCTTTGCAAAAACACGGTTTGTTTCGCGGTGGAAAATTAGCCATTAAACGTATTTTTAGTTGTCATCCTTTCGGTGGAAGTGGGCATGATCCTGTACCAGACGAACTTCCTAAAAAATAACATTCCTTTACAATACGCTTTCTTTGATTTTCGTTTCGTTTCCCTATATTTACATTTTAAAAACAACTCCATATATGCACCTACTAAGTATCAACTGGAATCCGAATGAAGTTTTATTGAATTTAGGGCCAATTCAAATCAGATATTACAGTTTAATGTTCATCATTGCATTTAGTTTAGGATACTATATTCTGAAAAAGATGTATGAAGACGAAAAAGTTCCTTTAGAATATTTAGATTCGTTGTTTATGTACTCTGTAATTGCCACCTTACTTGGTGCACGATTGGGAGAAGTATTTTTCTACAATTGGGAATATTATCAAGATCATTTGGTGGAGATTTTATTGCCGATAAAGGAAGATCCAAATTCCTCTATACTTGGTTTTATCAGTGGTTATAAATTTACAGGTTTTGCTGGTTTAGCAAGTCACGGAGCTGCCGCAGGAGTTATTTTTGCAATGTATTTACACCGACGAAAGCATACCTATAAATCGTTACTTTGGATTTTAGATAGAATTGTCGTTCCCGTTGCTATTGGTGGTGCATTTGTACGCTTAGGAAACTTTTTTAATTCTGAAATTGTCGGAAAGTACACAAACTCTGATTTTGGAGTTGTATTTCAAGGAAGAGGCGATACGCTTCCACGTCATCCAGCGCAATTATACGAAGCAATCTGCTATGTAATTTTATTTGTCGTTTTATGGCATGTATTCTGGAAAACAAACAAAAAACAAAAACCCGGCTATCTTTTTGGATTCTTCTTAATTATCCTTTGGACGATTCGCTTCTTTGTAGAGTTTGTAAAAGAAAGTCAAGGTGGATTTGAAGATAAGCTTGGAAATATATTAACTACCGGACAATGGCTAAGCATTCCGTTTATTATTGTTGGATTTTACTTTATGTTCAGAAAAACAAACGAAACTAATACAGATGCTGTAAAGTCATGAAGAAAATATTGATACTCCTATGTTTCACAATTGCTGTTGTTTCTTGTGATTCAGATCAACATAAAAAAGTAAAAACTGCTGAAATCAAGTTTACGAAAGAAGGTCAATTGACACTTTCAAAAGCTAGTGGCGAAGATGTGGTCACGCTTGATGTTGAGTTTGCAGAAACCAATTACGAACGTGAAACAGGCTTGATGTATCGCACTTCGATGAAAGATACGGAGTGCATGCTTTTTATATTTTCTGCGGAATTTCCTCGAAATTTTTATATGAAAAACACGTACATTCCTTTGGATATCATTTATTTAGATCAAAATAAAAAGATTGTAAGCTTTCAAGAAAATGCAAAGCCTTTAGACGAAACGGGGTTGCCTTCTGAAATTCCAGCAATGTACGTATTAGAAGTCAATGCAGGTTTGGCTGATAAGTGGTTGTTAGAAATTGGTGATTTGGTTACTTTCGTGAAGAATTAAGCTAAAATCATCTTCTAAAAATTCTCGATATATTTTCGACATTACACAGCATTCGATATAGAAATTATACGCAACGATTTCTTTTCCCGAAGTGCAATCGATATTTTTTGCGCATTTTTGAAAGGCTCTACATAGTATCAAGACAAAAAAATATTTTGTCTTGATAAAATATCAGTAATATCTAGTCTATTTTTTTATTGATCAAAGAATCTTCAAAAAATGTGGTAGGCAAATTATACGGTTTTCCCGTAATAGGTTCTAACTTCAGACTTCTAACTTTAGAGTTAACTTAAAATTTACATAATTATGAAAACTAAAAACTTAAAGAATTTAAGCTTAAACAAAACATCAATTTCTGCAATGACTGAACTTACTGGCGGAAAAGCACAACCAACAACAAATGTTACAAACGTTACTTGTGGTGGTATTTGTGAGAATTCTGTGATTATTTGTAATGAAAAATAGAGATTGAATTTGATGCTATGAATCGTATTTTTAAACGATTTCAATCATAAGTATCATCATAAAAAAAACGCTACTCGTCAATGAGTAGCGTTTTTTATAGTTATAAATTGAATGATAGATATAGCGATTATTCGCCCTTTTCTATTAATCCTTTGTTGATATCTCCTTTTTTGATGGTATCGAACATAATTGGTGTTGCAATAAACATCGATGAGTATGTACCTACAATTACACCTACAATTAAGGCAAACATAAATCCTCGGATAGATTCTCCACCGAAAATAAAGATCGCCATTAATACCACTAAGGTAGTTAATGAGGTATTCAAGGTTCTACTTAAGGTACTGTTTAAAGCCGAATTTACTACTTTACTCAATTTCCAATCTGGTCGTTCGTCCATAAATTCACGAATTCTATCAAATACAACCACGGTATCATTCAGCGAGTATCCAATTACCGTCAGGATTGCCGCAATGAATGCTTGGTTAATTTCCATAGTAAATGGCACATATTTCCACGCAAGTGAAAAGATACCTAATACGATTAATACATCATGGAATACTGCCACAACAGCTCCTAATGAGAATTGCCATCTACGGAAACGCAATAAGATGTATAGGAAAACCACCACTAACGAACCTAAAACTGCCCAGAATGAATCTTTCTTGATATCATCCGCAATGGTTGGTCCTACTTTCACAGATTGCATAATACCAACAGTCTTGTCATCTGCGCCATCGACAAACCTATCGTATGTCATATCTGCAGGCAAGAAAGACTTCAATCCTTCTAATAATTTTTCTTTAATTTCAACATCAACTTTAGTTCCCGTTTCGTCTACTTTATATTTTGTGGTAATTTTTAACTGATTATCTCCACCAAATGTTTTTACTTCTGGAGAAACCGCAGTTCCATCAACTACAAATACTTTTTCTAAAGCAGATTTTACATCTTGAGAATTTACATCATTTGCAAAACGCACTTGATACGAACGTCCTCCAACAAAATCAACACCTTGGTTAAGTCCACTTCCAAAAGTGATAGACCCTAACCCTATTAAAATAATGATTCCAGAGATCACATACGCAATTTTACGCTTCGTTAAGAAGGCAACTTTATTGTTTCTGAAAAGATTTTTGGTAGCTCCGGTAGAGAAATCTAAGCTCTTTCCTTTTGAAAGATACCAATCAATTAATAAACGCGTGATAAAGATGGCTGTAAATAATGAAGTTGCAATACCAATTAATAAGGTGGTTGCGAATCCTTTGATAGGTCCTGTTCCAAATAAGAATAAGATCAATGCTGTTAAAAAAGTGGTAATGTTTGCATCAAAGATAGAAGACATGGCACCTTTCCAGCTAAACGCATGGTCGATAGCTTCTTTTAGTGTTCGTCCTTTTGCCAATTCTTCTCGAACTCTTTCAAATAAAAGTACGTTTGCATCCACCGACATACCAATAGTTAATACAATACCCGCAATCCCAGGCAATGTCAACACGGCTCCTAAGTTGGCCAATACACCAAATATTAATAGAATGTTGAATGCTAAGGCTACATCCGCAAAAAGACCTGCTTTTCCGTAGTAGAATACCATCCAGATTAATACCAATACCAATGCAATCATAAATGACATTAAACCACTATCAATTGCTTCTTGTCCTAATGATGGACCTACTATTTCCGATTGTAAGATATCTGCTTTTGCTGGTAATTTACCGGCTCTTAAAACGTTTGCTAAATCCTGCGCTTCTTCCACACTAAACTGACCAGAGATTTCAGAGTTTCCTCCTGAAATTTTTCCAGTTGATACGCCTGGAGCTGAGTATACAATGTTATCTAAAACAATAGCAATGTTTCCTTGTGTGTTATACACTTCTTCCGTTAACTTCTCCCATTGTTTTGCACCAATACCGTTCATTTGCATGTTTACGTTCGGCTTTCCATTTGCTGAATATCCTTGTGCCGCTCCATCAATTACGTCACCTTTCATTTGTGGCTCCGCATTTTTTCCTTTGCGTTCTCCTTCTAAAGCAAATAAGTCGTATCTACCTGTGAGTGGATCTGCTCCTTTTCCAAAAGCAAATTTAACGTAGCGTAAATCAGCAGATTTTACTTGCTTTAAAATATCGTTTGATAATAACGCTAAGATTGTATCTTTATCTGCTTCTTTAGCGGTACCAATAATTCCTCCACCTTTGTTTACAGGCTGAAGTTTATCAAATAATGGTCGTACCACCACCGCTAAAGTATCTTCTGTTGAAGTTAATAAATTTTCTTGCGCATCTTCTTCTCCTTCTTGTGCCGCATTTTCTTCCTCAGCATACGCTGGAAGTTCTTTAAGTTTTTGATCTGCTGCAGCTAAATAGGCTCCTAACTTTGGAAAATCGTTATAGGTAGTCCAAAATTGAAGTTCTGCTGTTTGTTGAATTAAGTTTTCAATACGAATTACGTCTTTCGCTCCTGGCAATTCAATTAAGATACGCCCAGAAGTTCCTAAACGTTGAATGTTGGGTTGTGTAACTCCAAATTGGTCAATACGCTTGTTTAATACTTCTTTTGCAGAAACAATGGACTGATCAATTTTTGTTCTAAGCACATTTTTCACCACATTGTCAGAGGCTTGCATTCCGTCGTCTCCAAGCTCATCTTCTAATGCTTGTGTAAAAAACAAATCTGGATTCGCTAATGTTAATCCTGCTGGTTTTAATTCGTCAAACGCTCTAAAGAACGACTCAACATAATCTTCTTGCGCTTCTGCTTGAAGCACATCAGCTCTTGCCAACGCTCTGGTAAACGTTTCATTCTCTTTATTACTTACCAATCCTGATAAGATATCTTTTACAGAGATTTGAAGAATTACGTTGATTCCACCTTTAAGGTCTAATCCTTTGTTTAATTCTTTTTCTTTTGCTTCACTATATGAATATGTAGTGAATCCGTAATTGATAGGCTCATCTTTATCAATAGAGTCCAAGTAGGTCTTTTCTATAAGACTTCTTTTATCTGAATTCTCTTTAGTGTCTGCACCTTTTGATGGTTTCGGCACTTGTGCTACGGCATACGTTTTTGCCTCATTTTCAATTTTATTCGTGATAAACGTAAACGATAACTGATAAATACTTACCAATCCGAATAAAATAGCAAATAATTTTACTAATCCTTTGTTTTGCATTATTCAATGTTTTTGGTCAAATTTTTTTAAAACGCGCAAATATATAATTTACCGAATTATTTGACAATTATTTTTTTAGGTGTTTGATGTTGAATTTTATAGCTTTTGGATTCATACCGAGAAGCTATATGATAGGTATTTTGAATCGATTTTTACATCATTCAAAATACTTTTTACGGTAAAATACTCCCCTAAATCAATATTGATTTAAGAATGCTTTGTGGTGAATGGTCCCGCGCGAACGTCTGGGGTTTCATACGAACTATTTTCTTTTGGAATAGCCGTATAGCTAGATGCTGTATAGGCTAATGCAATGGTAGTTTTGATTTCTCCTATGTAAAACGAACTTGTATTCGCGAACGAATTCGGGTTCGGATTTGGAGATTTGTCGTAGTCTTTTTGTAATGCTAAAATGTATTTTCCATGAATTGCAGCATACGGATTAGAAGCAGTTTGCAATTCATACACCTCTATTTTAAAGCTATCCGCAGTTGCTAACTCTTGAAAGTTTATAGCTTTGTTATCGGTTGGTATTTCTTCTGAAGTGAATCCTTCCGCAGCAAGAATCTTTTTGATTTCAGCAACATTTTCATCACTGTAATAGGCAATTTTGAGTGTTCCAGCTGTTTGTCGAACTTGAATATTTT
Source organism: uncultured Kordia sp. (assembly GCA_964351775.1). Taxonomy (GTDB): domain Bacteria; phylum Bacteroidota; class Bacteroidia; order Flavobacteriales; family Flavobacteriaceae; genus Kordia. The sequence continues at coordinate 13,248 of CAYGPQ010000054.1, forward strand.
CAACACCCAAGACTGCTAATTGCTGTTTGATTGCGGCAATCACTTCCGCTGTTTCGTTAAAAACAGTGGTTTGGTCTGCAAATTGAAGTTCAATCTCCTGATTTGGCGCAGGCGATTGCTTCTTGTAGAAACCAAGAAGTGTGATCAAAATTATTAAAGCACTAACATACTTTTTTGCAATCATGCGCCAAATATAAAAATAAAGACTACAAAATCGTCCAGTTTTGGGATTTAATTTTGTTATAAGGTGTTGAATAGTATAATGCTACTATTGCAGTTGACTGCCCGATTCATATTTTTTTGTTCTTTTAAAAATAATTGAATCGCTATTACACAGAAAAAAACCTCATCGCATTAAGCTTAGAGGTTTTTAACTATATTTTTGAATTTATAATTTTACAATTCTAATAAAGCGTTTGTTGCTTTTACGCCTTCAGCACTTGCTGCTAAATGCGCTTTTTCAACGTCGCTTAAGTTGATTTCAACAATACTTTCAATTCCGTTTTTCCCTAAGATAACAGGAACTCCGATACATAAATCGTTCAATCCATATTCACCTTCTAGTAATACAGAACACGGAAACATTTTCTTTTGATCACAAGCAATTGCTTGAACTAATCCTGAAACTGCTGCTCCTGGCGCATACCAAGCAGACGTTCCTAGTAACTTTGTTAAGGTGGCTCCACCAACTTTGGTATCTTCTTTTACTTGATTTAAACGTTCTTCTGATAAGAATTCTGAAACTTTTACACTATTACGCGTTGCATGCGCTGTTAATGGCACCATTCCTTTATCACTGTGTCCACCGATCACCATTCCGTCAACATCTGATATTGGAGCTTCTAATGCTTCTGCCAATCTGTATTTGAAACGTGCACTATCTAAAGCACCACCCATTCCGATGATTCTACTTTTGGGCAATCCTGTTGTTTTATGCACTAAATACGTCATGGTATCCATTGGATTACTCACCACGATGATGATGGTATTTGGCGAATGTTCAATTAAGCTTGAAGAAACTGTTTTTACAATTCCTGCGTTGATTCCGATGAGTTCTTCACGTGTCATTCCTGGTTTACGAGGAATTCCCGAAGTAATTACACAGATATTGCTTCCAGCTGTTTTAGAATAGTCGTTGGTACTTCCAGTGATTTTTGTATCAAAACCATTTAAAGAAGCCGTTTGCATTAAGTCCATTGCTTTTCCTTCTGCATAACCTTCTTTGATATCTAATAAAACGACTTCTGAAGCAAAGTTTTTGATGGCAATATATTCTGCACAACTTGCGCCTACTGCTCCTGCTCCTACAACTGTAACTTTCATATTATTTAGTTTTTTTTTATTGTATTGTTTCTGAGGTGCAAAAGTACAAATTAATATATTGTTTAGAAAAAAAGCAACACTTAAAATATGCTTAAAATGAAAAGTTGGTTTTTAGTCGTTTATTACCGAATACTTACTGCAATACCAGCACTTAAGGTGTTGAATTTCTGAAAGGTGTAATCGCCAAATATTTTTATCGGACCTAAATTTAATCGTGCTCCAAATGTCGTTCGTATTCCGCTTGCTTCAAAGTCTAGATTTATAGGGTTTGATACTGTTTCGTTTACAGTTGATAGTGTGTTTCCGCTACTATCTTGCACTTCATAGCTCAAATTATAATCCCCTTTGATATTGATTTCTGATTTCCCTTGATTGTACCCAAATCCACCATATAGCGTAACAATTTTAAAATCTAACGAACCCAATGCCTGAATTGTAAAAGCATTCATTGTAAATTCGGCTTCTCCATTTTGGATACTCACATTATCCGAAACACTGTCATCATTGATGGCGTAGGTTGCTTTCAATCTTGTGAATGCACCAAGTATAGAAACGTTTAGTGGCAATTTGTCTATCGGACCTAAATATTGTGTGATATCATGTTGCAAACCAACACCAATAAGGCTTGCTTCTACATCATCATCAAAACTTAGTTTTGGCACAAATCGCAATTTTACATCGGTACGTGTTGGCAATCCAAGTCCAACTTGAATCATAGGTGTTGGCACAGCATTTATAGGCAAGTCTTCCGTAATACCGCCTGGCATTTGAAAGCTTCCAACTTTAAATGTATTGGTACCATCAATAGGAATGCTAACGTTAATGGTGGTTTCAGTACTATTTTCACTCATTACTGTTGGTAATGATGTTTCTCCATTCGCCGTCGTTAGAAATTCATAATCTGCTGCATTGAAATTAAAATTTTGACTTGAACTTGGGATAAAACTCGCATTTGCAGAAATGGTAATATCAAAACCAAATTTTTTGTGTGTTTTTGCGGTTGTATACCAACCTCCGTTCATACTAAATAGTAATCCTTTCATTAATGGATTCATGTAGTTTTCGGTAAGCTTACTTGCATCATTTCCAGCTAGCAAGAGACTTTCCAATTCTTGTGCATTTACTGAAGTTATTGCTAGAAAAATAATAAGTAGGGTTTGTAATTTTTTCATATTTGTAGGGTAAGTTAATATTTATGGATTAAAAATAACAAAAACGTATTAGTATACGTACAGGAAATAGCCCCTTTTTTACTTTTATTTTTTAACCAAAAAAAATTACGGATATTTATAGGTAGTCTTTTTAAGAACGCTTTTTTATAAAATGATTAGTAATGGCTCAATTTTTATATAGACTGAAATTTGTACCTATATATATAATTTGTATTTTTATGTAAAAAAATTACGACATGAAAAAAATTACACTAACAATTTGCACATTCATTTGTTTTTCTTTTGGATTTGCGCAACAAGATTTAATTGCAGGTGGAAACATCTGGACATTACATTCTATGGTAATTAATGGGAATACTATTAATGTGACACAACCGCATCCATCAAATCCAAGTTATCATCCAGGAATTCAATTCATCGAATCATCACCGAACTATTATGATTTTTATGCTACCGCAGGTGATGTCAATGGTGCTTTCAACTCATTAGCATCAATTACCATCAATCCAGATACATTTATAGTGCAGTCTCCTGGTGTTACCCTAGGATCCTGTTTTTCACAATGCCTACTCGAAAGTCAATATCTGGGTACTATTATCTTTGGAAATAGTAGCCCGCCAAGAACCTTCAATTATGAGATTATTGATGAAGGCAATGGTAATAAAACATTAATTATTGATACGCCCGAAGGAAATAGAGCTGTACATGGCAACTATATACTTTCACTTAAAAAGTTTGATAAAAAAAGCATTGTGATGTATCCTAACCCTGTAAAAAAGAAATTGTATTTTGATTTCAAAGGGTTTTCTGTAGATAAAATAGAGGTGCTTTCGCTAATAGGTTCGAGTCTTTTTGAAACAAAAATTTCGAATCAAGATACTTCCTTAGACGTATCATTTTTGTCTCCTGGAATGTATGTTATCAAAACTACCTATAAAGATGGAGACACATTTATTTCTCGATTTATCAAAGAATGATTTATTTTTGAGGATAATTATAACGCATAAAAAATGCCTCATAAATGAGGCATTTTTTATTTTTATGAAGCATGATTATTATACGTCAATATTTGCATAGACTGCATTTTTCTCTATAAACTCTCTACGTGGTGGCACTTCGTCTCCCATTAACATAGAAAATACTCTATCTGCTTCTGCTCCACTATCAATCACTACTTTACGTAATGTTCTAAAATTTGGATTCATCGTTGTATCCCACAATTGCTCAGCGTTCATTTCTCCAAGACCTTTGTATCGTTGGATTCCTGCACCTTGACCAAATTCTTCAATGATGATATCGCGTTCTTTATCATTCCAAGCATATCTCCGTTTTGCTCCTTTTTTCACTAAATATAATGGTGGTGCAGCAATATAAATATGTCCGTTTTCAATCAATTCTTTCATGTAACGGAAAAAGAATGTTAAGATAAGCGTAGAGATATGCGATCCATCGACATCGGCATCACACATAATCACTACTTTATGATATCTTAATTTTGAAAGGTTTAATGCTTTACTATCTTCTTCTGTTCCAATAGTAACACCTAACGCAGTAAAGATATTTTTGATTTCCTCATTTTCAAATACTTTGTGCTGCATGGCTTTTTCAACGTTCAAGATTTTTCCACGTAAGGGTAAAATTGCTTGAAACATACGATCACGACCTTGTTTTGCCGTTCCTCCTGCCGAATCTCCCTCGACAAGAAATACTTCACATTTGGAAGGATCTTGCTCAGAACAGTCACTTAGTTTCCCCGGTAAACCGCCAATACTCATTACCGTTTTACGCTGTACCATTTCACGCGCTTTTTGAGCGGCATGACGTGCTTGCGCAGCCAATACTACTTTCTGCACAATGGTTTTAGCATCGTCTGGATGTTCTTCTAGGTAATCGGTAAGCATTTCAGATACAGCCTGACTTACAGACGCAGAAACTTCACGGTTTCCTAGTTTCGTTTTAGTTTGTCCTTCAAATTGTGGCTCTTGAACTTTTACTGAAATAATGGCAGTTAATCCTTCACGGAAATCATCTCCCGCAATGTCAAACTTTAATTTGTCTAACATTCCTGAACTGTCTGCATATTTTTTTAGTGTATGCGTCAAACCTCTTCTAAATCCAGATAAGTGTGTTCCTCCTTCGTGTGTATTGATATTGTTTACATACGAATGTAAGTTTTCAGAATACGAAGTGTTATAAGTCATCGCTACTTCCACTGGAATACCGTTTTTCTCACCTTCAAAGGCAATAACTTCGGTAATGATTTGCTCACGATTTCCATCTAAGTATTTGATAAATTCTTTTAATCCTTCCGTAGAATGAAAAACTTCTCTAACATATTCTCCTTTATCATCTTTGCTACGCTTATCTGTTAGTGTAATTGTGATTCCTTTGTTAAGGTATGACAATTCACGCATACGATTGGCGATGGTTTCGTAGTTGTATTCTAAGGTTTGTGTAAAGATCGTAGGGTCTGGTCTAAATGTGACTACCGTACCATTTTTATCAGAATCACCAACAGCTTTTACAGGATACATTGGTTTTCCACGTTCGTACTCTTGCTCCCAAATTTTTCCATCTCTGAAAACAGTTGCTGTTAAGTGAGCAGATAGTGCATTTACACAACTCACACCAACTCCGTGTAATCCACCGGATACTTTATAAGAATCTTTATCAAATTTTCCACCAGCACCAATTTTTGTCATGACAACTTCTAATGCCGACACACCTTCTTTTTTGTGAAGATCTACAGGAATACCACGACCATTATCTTCAGTCGTAATGGAGTTATCTTCATTGATGACTACACTAATCGTATCACAATGACCTGCTAATGCTTCATCAATAGAGTTATCTACAACTTCATACACCAAGTGATGTAACCCTCGTATACCAACATCTCCAATATACATGGAAGGACGCATGCGTACATGCTCCATTCCTTCTAATGCTTGTATACTAGAAGCGGAATATTGATTTTTATTTTCTTCGCTCATAAATATTTTACTTAATTTTTATATTTTTAGAACTGCGCAAAGCGTTCTGATTTATTAGTATTCTTAACAACAAATATAACACTTCACAAATTCATTTTTAAACACTTTTAAGCTGCTTTTTAAATAGTTATCAACATTTAGGCTTTTTATTAAAAATTGCTTAAAAAGGCTAAAAACACCGTTAGAACGATTTTTGAACTATTTTTTTCTTCACGTCTGACAAAAAAAATAAAAACGTCGCTCAGAAGCTATATTTTGACTTTTCTTTTTTACTTAAAACACCTACAATTAGCTTATTTAGCCATATAAAATAGATTTTCTAGTATGCCTGTCTTTTGTTTTTAGTACTTTTACTGCACTAATAACTATTCTACTAAATAATGTTCTATGAAAACAAAATTACTTTTACTAGCATCGCTTTTTAGCATTGCTTCTTTTTCTCAAACGATTACAAAATTTGGAAGTGATCCAAATACTGATTTTACGGTTGTAACTCCAACTATTGTACCAGACCAAACACCAACAGGCGCTAATGTCGTTTGGGACTTTAGCGGATCAATTCCTGCAGGAAACAATATTGACTCGTATGCAGCTCCAACCGCAGCTCAATTAACTACATATCCTGGTACAACGCAGGTTTTATCGATTACTTCACAAAGTGGAACGCCAACTGTAAGTGAATTTTTCTTAAAAGAAGATGGAAGCGGAACTTCAATTACTGGGGTTTCTCAAGGCGATATTATATTGAATTATAGTGGCACGAATGCTTTTATTGGATTGTTTCCGTTAAATTTTGGAGCAAATAATTCTGGAGCTGTTTCTGGGACATTTTCATATCAAGGAACAAACGGAACTTTTACTGGTACTATTACTCCAACAGTTGATGCGTATGGAACGCTAACTATGAACGATCTTCTTTGCGGATGCGGCTATACAGGAAATGTGACGCGCTTACGCATAGACCAAACCTTGAGTTTTAGTATTCCACCCATATTTAATAATATAGGAACGTTGACACAAACCACGTATTATTATTATGATGATACTGCCGATAATTTAGCGTATAGGTATAATAATGCACACCTTATTTCAGCATTTTTAGGAATCGATCAAATGACGGAAACTTTTGAGCGTAATACAGCTGTTACACTTTCTAGAAACAACACTCTAGCTGCTGCTAGTTTTCAATTGTATCCAAATCCTGCAAAAGATGTAATTACAATACAAACCAATAATAGTCAGGATATTAAAACAGTTTCTATTGTGGATATGCAAGGAAGAACTGTTTTTACGTCAAACCAAAATTTAGCAACAATTTCTGTGAGCAATTTACAACAAGGAATGTATTTTATGACGCTTGAAACTTCAAACGGAACTTTTGCTACGAAGAAATTTATCAAGCAGTAAATGATGAAGCAGTAAGATCGCTTCGCTTTTAGAATAAAGAGTCAAGATGTTCATTTGACTTCTATACTAAAAGATTATATATTAAAAAAAACGCGTAAAGTCTTTAAATTTAAGATTTTGCGCGTTTTTTAATGTATTTATATGAGTAAATTTTCCAACATTTAAAGAACTATTCTCGATACAATTTTAATCATTTCAATTATTCTTGAAATGATTAAAACCACTCGAATTGACGTTTTCTAACTATGAATTATTCAATAAATTCATTTGTTATCAAAAAACATACGCAATTTTGGGGACAAACGCCAAACCACCAATATCTTCTCTTACTGCGCCTTCTACTTTGTATGGCGCATAATTTACACTTATGCCAATGATAAATTTACTATTTTCATTAAATTCATGTTGATATTGTAATCCTGGACTGAATAGTACTGAACTAATAGTTTCGTATTTTTCTTCGCCTTCTTCTCCACTGTAAAACGGATTTCGCGCATCCGTAGTAATTGCGGAAACACCTAAACCTAGTTTTAATTCGAGATTTCCTTTGGTGCTTGCGTGCAGGCTTTTTTTGAAATCTACTGTAAAGTTTAACATCATCGTACTTTTTACTTGAATGGTGTCAATGGTTCTTCGGTATAGAAAGTCATCTTTTTGGTTTGGTATCACCACTTGCAAGGTGAGACCAATGGCTCTTTTTCTGCGTAATGGAAAGTTAGCGCTGAGTTCTAAAAATGGTGCCGTTCCAAAATAATTAGCGAGTTTCCCTTGTGGCATGAAAATACCGCCACCAATGGCAAATGTTGCATTGTCAAACGGATTAAATGCTGAAGAATCGTTTTGCGCTTTTAAGAAACTACTACATACCAATGATACTACTAGAATTGAAAATACATGTTTCATAATGAATCGTTTTAAGTTCAATTCAAAAATATTGTGATTTACACAATGAGAATGGTTGTTATCACGAAATCAGATTTTATTTTTTGTGATTTTCGCAAAAGAAAAATGTGAAATAACAGCTATTTTTTATTTTAAAAATGCGCCCGAACCATTTCCATCAACATATACAATTTCACCATCATTAAACGTGACACCTTTGGCTATATCATTTTGTAGTAACAACGCGCCATCTGCGTCAATATAATCTAATAATGGAGCTAATTGTACCAAGTTAGAGATTCCAATAGAAGATTCCGTCATGCAGCCTGCCATAATTTTGAGGTGTTTTGCTTTCGCGATTTCAATCATTTGCAACGCTGACGTGATACCACCACATTTCATCAACTTGATATTGATTCCGTGAAAAACCTCAGCACATTTAGCTACATCGGCTAGTTTTTGACAACTTTCATCCGCAATGATGGGCAATACACTTTTTTCTTTGAGAACTTTCATGCCGTTCCAATTGTCCGCTTGTAAAGGTTGTTCAATAAATTCTACGTTGAGTTCTTTTAGAATTTTCGCGTTTTCAAGCGTTTCTTCCACGGACCAAGCACAATTAGCGTCCACTCTGAAAGTTGCGTTGGTAATTTCACGAAGTGATTGAATGATTTGAATATCGTTTTTAGCACCTAGTTTTATTTTATAGATCGGCCACGGTGTTTCTTGAATTTTTGATTTCATCACGTCAATCGAATCGATTCCAATAGTAAAATTCGTTTTTGGCAACTCACGATCGTGTGCACTCCAAAACCTTCGCAATGGTTGTTGCTGTTGTTGTGCATATAAATCCCAATACGCACAATCAATCGCGCACAGCGCAAAGTAATTGTCTTGTAATTCGGGTGCTAAAAGTGTCCAGAGTTTGCTAGGATGTATGCTTTCTTCTAAATTATCAAAGATTGATTTCACACTTGTTAAAGAAGCTTTCAAGCTTTCCATCGTACTATTGTAATACGGATTTACGGTGGCTTCTCCGTGTCCAATATAATTATCATCTGTAATAGATACCACCACTGTTTTTTGAATCGTCACCGTGTACCGCGAAATGGTAAACGGATTTTTTAAAGGAAGTTCAAAACTTTTTACAGACAGTTGTAATTTCATCCTTTAAAGATAGTTGATTTGAGTTATTTTTAAATAATTAGTTCATGGATAATTAACTAAAAACAAGTAGTTTTACGACATACTAACCATCAATATTGTCTAATGAGTAAAGGAAGTTATAAAGCACTTGCTATTGTATGTGGAATACTTGGAATCTCAGGAATTTCAGAATCTATGAGAATTTGGAATTCGGCTGCGCCTGATATCGCTCCGGAACGAGCCTATTTATCAATAATGTCATTCATTATGACTTTCGGTATTTTTTGGTTAGCATATCATTTTTGGAAAAAAAGCAACTAAAAAACACAATTCTTCTAGTATGACGCTTTTAAGCAATTATTTTAGATAGTCTTCTAAAAGCTTTTTTAACGTATTTTCAGTGGTAATTCCTATATATTTTGAGTCTTCGCCTCTGTTGACATATTTGATAGTTGGACAGTATTCTACATCGAATAAAGCAAAGAGTTGGTCATTCACTAAAAGTGCATATACGGGTTCAAATTTACATTTTCGCGAAAGTGGTTCGTAGTTGCTATCCTCTAAAAATTCTTTGAGAAGTGATGCGCGTTGTTCGCCTTCTAACACTAATTTACGCACTATTTCTCTTCTTTCGAGGTATTCTTTTGCTGCATCTTGCGATTCTTGGTTGTACACTTCAGCACTTAATAAACAGACCGTCATGGTGTCTGCATCTTTGATTTCGGAGATATCTTTCATTCCATTACAAGAGATTAATACTACGGATAATATATAAAAAGTGAGTGTTTTCATGGTTCATTATTTATAAGTGATTGTATTTGAATTGAAACCAGATTGTCCGTAGTTTCCATTTTGATTGCGGATGTATCGCGTATTACTTTTAGCATCTTGATATGCCCTTGAAAACATCGTTCTCCAAGAACCATTATTGTCATTTACTTTGCTTGCTTCTTTCGCAAAAGAGTTGATAAAGGCATTTGTAAAATGTCCATTCCCCATATTTCCATTAGAATTTGTCATACAAAACGACCATTCTCCTTTGCCAGAAGAAGTGGATATTAAAGAGCCTTTTGAGTAAATAAACAAGCGTTTTAATTTATCTTCATCAAATAAAAACCCAGATTTGAATGGAATTTCCTCATCGCTTTTAGTTCCATCTCGAGAACGTGGAATAGAGTTACAAAGATCTCCAACAGTAATATTGAGTCGTGCTCCTTTACTTTTGATGTATCTATGAATACTTTCTAGTCCTAAATCGCTTCCGTCCAAACTCATATTTGGAAAACGGTTGCTTCCCGAAGTATCATTATACCCATGTCCAGAATAATAGAAGATTACCACATCATTCTGCTTGATTTCTAAGTTATTAATTTTAGACATGATGCTACTTTTATCAAAGGTAGTTCCGTAGAGTTTGTTGATTTCATACTTGATCCCTATTTCACGCGCTGCTTTTCGGAAAAGGTTGGTAACATCGTTTAAATCTTGTTGTACACTTGAACCAATTTGTGGGTCATTGGTATCAGCTACCATAATTAAATGCAGCTTTACATCTTTATTAAATTGATTTCCAGTAGTCGTTGCAGTTGATGTGGAAGTAGTAGCCGATTGCGTACTAGTTTGATTGGTACAGGTAATATCTGAAATCCAAGAACCATAATCAGCATTTGATTTTTCAAGTTTTCTAAATCCATACTTTTTTCCTTTGAAATCTCTCAGATTGTCTTTATCACTCCAAACTAACTTTCCATCTGTCGTTTTCGCATAGAAATAAAAAATACGATTGGGAGAATCTTCTACGTATACCGTTTTGTTAGTATCGATTTCCCACCAACCTTTAGACTTCCATTCATCCTCAAAATTCAAATAACGAATGAGCACTTTTACAGGTTTGTTACACTTATTTCTGAATTTCAGCTTGTAATGTTTTGCTGTATTTGAACTACTAGAAGTCGTGCTTGTGCTTGTAGTACTTGTTGAAATAGCACTGTTATTTGCACTGTTTGAAATTAAACTCGTATAGGTTGTATATTCGGGTTCATTTGTCCAATAAAAACTATTGATATACGATGTGGTAAAATCTTTAGAAGGATCTAATTTTTTGAACGTTGCATCTTTGACATTATCTAACTTCCCGTCCTTTAAATCTTGATCATCATAAGTGTATAATTTTTCAAATTGATTATTTGTATCTATATTTTTAAACACAAAATTATCCGCAGAATACCCTACCGTAGTTTCTTTTGAAGAGTAGACAATTTCTGCATCTTCACCATCAAATACAAAATATTTTGTGCCGTCTTCATTGTAGTGATATTTTCCAACACATTTGTATTTTGCCACTTTATACGTTCCGTCTTTTGTGGTATAATTTACCCGAACTTTGATGTTTTCTTTTTCAAAAAATTCAACTAAAGCCGTATATTTTAATCCGCTCTCACCTTGCCATTTAATTTCATAAAAGTTTTGTGCTACGCAAAGTTGATAAAAACATAGGAATGCAATCGTAATAATTCTTCTCATAATTTTTGATTATTTATGGTTGGCACATAATCAGCACACATGATATAACTGTAATCTTCATTGGGCTAAATAATTACAGTATTTAAGGGAAATACTAAATATACAATTTTATTTTATTCGATTTAAAATCGTGTTATAAATTATTATAAAAAAAAGCGTCCTAAATTTAATTAAGACGCTTTTCTGTTTGAAAACTATTTTTGAGAAAATATTTATACTTGTTTGTAAATGTTACTGCCCTTCTAAGTACTTCTCAATACAGTTTCTCTTCATTTTATTCCGAAAAACCACTCGAAGTGACGTTTTTGCTACCTAATACGCTTCATCATGCACACTTGCGACTGCTCTACCTGACGGATCGTTCATGTTTTTGAAAGATTCATCCCATTCTAAAGCTGTTACCGAACTACATGCTACCGAAGGAACCGAAGGAACTGTTAACGCGGCTGTTTCTGATGGGAAATGCTCTTCAAAAATCGTACGATAGTAATATTCTTCTTTCGCTCTTGGCGTTTGCACCGGAAATCTGTACGCTGCGTTTGCCAATTGTTCGTCGGACACTTCACTGTTTACCAATTCTTTTAAAGTGTCAATCCAGTCGTAACCTACGCCATCACTAAATTGTTCTTTTTGTCGCCAAGCAACACTTGCTGGTAAGTACGATTCAAATGCTTTACGCAACACCCATTTCTCCATACGTTCGCCATTAATCATTTTATCTTGCGGATTGATGCGCATGGCAACATCCATAAATTC
>CAYGPQ010000054.1:25459-29694 GCA_964351775.1 uncultured Kordia sp.
GCACACGACCTTCAATTCCCCACGCGGCTAACGATTTGTTGGCACGCAAACAATCATATTGGTATAATTTATCTAGTTTACGAACGGTTTCTTTGTGTAATTCTTCTGCGCTTGGCGCTTTATGAAAGTATAAATACCCTCCGAAAATTTCGTCTGCTCCTTCACCCGATAATACCATTTTGATTCCCATAGATTTGATGACTCTTGCCATTAGATACATAGGCGTTGACGCACGAATTGTGGTGATATCATAGGTTTCTAAGTGATAAATAACATCTTTAATCGCATCCAAACCTTCTTGTATGGTAAAGGTAATTTCATGATGAATGGTTCCAATGTGTTCTGATACTTTTCTGGCTGCAGCCAAATCTGGAGAACCCTTTAATCCAATGGAAAACGAGTGCAATTGTGGCCACCAAGCATCACTTTGATCGTTGGTTTCAATTCGCTTTTGCGCATATTTTTTCGCAACAGCTGAAGTAATCGAAGAATCCAATCCGCCAGAAAGTAATACACCATAAGGTACATCAGACATTAATTGTCTGTGAATAGCTGCTTCCAAGGCATCACGTAGTTCGTCAATACTAGTTTGGTTGTCTTTTACGGCTTCATAGTCCATCCAATCGCGTTGGTACCATTGTTTGAGTTCTCCTTCTTTGCTATCTAAATAGTGTCCTGGAGGAAATACTTCTATTTTGCTACAAACACCTTCCAAAGCTTTTAATTCGGAAGCTACATAGAAGGTTCCATTCTTGTCCCAACCAATGTATAATGGAATAATTCCCATGTGATCTCTGGCAACTAAATACGAATCTTGTTGTGCGTCATAAATTGCAAATCCGAAGATTCCGTTGAGCTCATCTAAAAATGTACTTCCTTTTTCTTTGTATAAAGCAAGAATGACTTCACAATCAGATTCTGTTTGAAACTTATACTTCCCATCAAACTGCTTGCGCAATTCTCTATGATTATATATTTCGCCGTTTGCGGCTAAAATTAATTGTTTGTCTTCACTGAATAATGGCTGTTTTCCAGAAGCTGGATCTACAATTGCCAAACGCTCATGCGCTAAGATTGCTTTGTCTGAGCTATATATTCCATTCCAGTCTGGTCCACGATGACGGATTTTTTTCGACATCTCTAAAAGTTGAGGTCGTAATACTTCTGTTGTTTCTTTTAGATCGAAGGCGCATACAATTCCACACATACTCTTTTCTTTTATAGTTATAATTACACTGCAAATATGAACCTAAACTTTCAATTTAAAAACATAAGACTCATTTATAGTTACATATTAAAACTAAAAAGATGATTTTTAGTGTCATTCTTAACTATTTCATATTAAAAAACACTTCTTAACTTTCAACCCATAAAAAAGGCATAAAAAAAGGAGCATAAAATCATGCTCCTCTATACGATTGTTTTTATTTGAAATGAATAGTATATACTTTTTATTCAGTTCACCACGAACATTTAAGATGATCACGTGTATCGCAAACTTCAAAACAAGATACTCCTGTACGATCAAATCCGCCTTTGACATGAGCACGATTGTTAAAATTAACAAGTGTAGCTTTTGTAAATTGTAACACACTTTTTAGTGATTGTTTTTTCATATTATTATTTTTTTTGATGTGATTATATCATCAGCATTTTTAACCTTACATATTTTTTGAGGAAAGAAATACGGCTTTACCTTACTAATTGGCGTACAAATTATACACTGAATCCATAATTTAACATCTCAAACGAAAGTTTAACAAAATCCTAAGAATAACTTTTACTAAATTTATATCGAAAAATAAACACCATGAGAAAGCGCTTTTTAGCCACAGGTATTTTTATATTGATGATGCTTATTAGTATGGATGTTTCTGCACAAAAATTTAGCGACATTGATAAAAGCCCGCACGATATAAGTTATTTTAAAGCGAAGCGAAATGCGCCGCCAGTGATAAAGGTGTTGTATGGAAGACCTCAAAAGAAAGGACGATCTATTTTTGGCAATATAGTTCCTTATGATAAAGTTTGGCGAACTGGCGCCAATGAAGCCACTGAGATTACTTTTTTTCAAGATGTAAAGCTTGGTGAACAAGAAATTAAAGCTGGGACGTATACATTATTCACAATTCCAGGGAAAAAATCTTGGACAATTATTTTAAATTCAGACACAGATGTTTGGGGCTCTTATTATTATGATAAAGATAAGGATGTTGCCCGTATTGACATTCCTGTAAACAATACTGATGTAGTAGAATACCTTTCTATTGCGTTCACAAAAGAAACTGATGGTGCCAACATGATATTAGCATGGGACAATATTATGGTTGTTGTACCGTTTAGTTTTTAATTATTCTTTATTTATTGTTATTATTGGTTATTTGAAAAACTCAGAAGTCGTTGATTTCTGAGTTTTTTTCTTTTATGGAAATTAGTAGTGAGATTTTAGTAATGAGTATTATGAGCATAATTGAGATTCCTGCCTTCACTTCGGTAAACTCAGCGACCACACAGGAATTCGTCTAAAAGCGCGTAAGCGCGGTCTAATAGCTAACAGCGAAGCGGTCTAATAGCTCTGATAACCTATTTTACTTTCTTTCCAGCCAAATACGTTTCTTCAACAGTTGCAGCTAGAATTTCATTTTCAGGAATTTCCATGATGTTTTTATCCAAAATGATAAAATCTGCAAATTTCCCAACTTCAATACTTCCTTTTTCGTTTTCTTCAAAGTTGCTATAGGCTGCCCAAATGGTCATTCCTTTCAGCGTTTCTTCACGAGATAAGGCATTTTCCATTTGAAAACCACCTGCTGGATACTGATCTGAGTCTTTTCTGGCAACAGCCGCATAAAATGTTTTAAACGTACTTACATGCTCCACAGGAAAGTCGGTTCCTAAAGCAATTTGCCCTGATAAATTCAAGAGTTTTTTATACGCATACGCACCTTTTAAACGCGTTTCGCCTACACGATCACCAGCCCAATACATATCACTCGTAGCATGTGTTGGTTGTACCGAAGGAATAATGTTTTTATTTGTGAATAGATCAAAATCTGTGTGGTCAATGATTTGTGCATGTTCTATTTTCCAACGACGATCGGTTTGTCCTTGAAGCGCACTTGCGTAGGTTTTTAAGACTTGATAATTTGCTGAATCACCAATGGCATGTGTGTTCATTTGATAGTTGGTTTTGGCAATTTTTACCGCTAGTTTTTCTAAATTTTCAGGACTGATGACCATGGCACCAAAATGATTTTCTTTGTCTGAATACGATTTTTTTAAGACAGCACCACGCGAACCCAATGCACCATCGCCATATACTTTGAACGAACGCACATTCAAATGAGCAGTTTTGTAAGGTTCTTTGTTGATATAATGCGCTACATTTTCGGGCGTATTACTAATCATTGCGTAGATACGCATGTGAAGCGCGTCTGCTTTTTGTAAACTATCAATCAGGTTGATGACATCTTTGTTTAATCCCGCATCATTAACCGTTGTTAAGCCATACGAGAAACATTCCTTTTCCGCGTCTTGTAATGCTTGAATTTGCTGTGCGCGATTTGGTTGCGGAATGATTTTATCAATTAAATCCATTGGATTATCAATTAAAATCCCTGTGAGTTTTCCATCTTTTTGTTGGATTTCGCCACCTTCAACGTTGGTTTCTGTGGTAATTCCTGCCAAATCCAATGCTTTTTGATTGACTAAATATGCGTGTCCATCCACACGTGTCAATGCAATGGGCGTATCTGGAAATAATTTGTCCAAACGTTCTTTACTTGGAAATTCTTTTACGTCCCAATCATTCTGATCCCAACCGCGACCAATGATAAAAGGTACTTTCTTTTCTTTTTGAAACGCTACTAGTTTTTCTATGATTTCGTCATAACTTTTTGTTCCGACTAAATCTACACTTTGTTTGAATAAGCCCAATCCGTAAAAGTGACAATGTGCGTCTATCAATCCCGGAAGTACCGTTTTTCCATTTGCGTCAAGTGTTTCTGTTGCATTGTATTTTTGTTGAATTTCTTCTGAAGTTCCAACGGCAACAAATTTTCCATCGCGAATAGCAAAGGCTTCTGCATTAGAAAATTCAGTGTCAACTGTATAAATTTTCGCATTGTGGATAATTAAATCTACAGCTTCTTTTTGAGTACAAGAAAAAATTATAAATGAATATCTGAAAAGAAAAATTCCTTTTATCAATCGGTTATTTTTAGGTTAGAAGTATA
>CAYGPQ010000055.1:0-29580 GCA_964351775.1 uncultured Kordia sp.
GATATCGAATTGAAGTTAAAAAAACATTCGTTGGAACTAACCGAACAAGAATTTCTAAAAGCAATTGCAGCCCACAAAGGGATTATCCATAAGGTTTCTCGCATCTATTTTGAAGATGCGATTGACCGTGAGGATTTGGTACAGGAAATCATTTTGCAACTCTGGAAATCCCTAAAATCATTCAATGGTAAAAGTCAATTTTCAAGTTGGATGTATCGTGTGGCATTAAACACCGCAATTGTATTTTTTAAGAAAGAAAAACGAAAACCTGACACTTACAAAATGCCCGAACATGTGCAATTGGAACATGAAGTGTATTCTGATGAAAAAGAACAACAATTAGCCGCTTTCTATAAAGCAGTTCAGGGATTAAACAAGATTGAAAAAGCATTGATCTTTCAATTCATAGAAGGATTTTCTGGAGAAGAAATAGCGAAAAACTTAGGAATGTCACCTGTAAACGTTCGCGTGAAGCTCAATAGAACTAAGAAAAAATTACAAGAAATTATAAAAAATCAATCAGATGGATTTTGATAAAATAAAAGCACTCATGGACGACGAAAATCGAGATGATTTCCAGTTGCCAACAAGCCTAGAGAATTTAAAGGAAAGTCAAATGCCAATCGCGAAAATCCGCAAAACCATGAAAGGTGAAATTATAACGCAGTTGGTCTGTATTGTAATTTTCTTTGCAATGCCTTTTACGCTAAAAATGTATGAATTGCCACGCGCAGTGTACTTTATATTCATGTTTATAACAAGTTTAATGACGTTGGGATATTTGGCAAAAATGATTTGGTTTTTACGAAGAACTTCGAATGTTGGACAACAAACCAAAGAAACTATATTACGTTTTATTCACGACATTAAATTAACGATGGAAGTGTATAAAACCGGAATCATTGCAGGTTCATTGCTATTGCCAGTTTCTGCGGCAGCTATGTTGATGGGAATTGAACGTGTTGGACCTGATCGTTTTTCAGATTGGTTTCTATTACAAATGCCAACGACAACATTAGTATTAGTGATAGTTGGATATATATTTTCTGGATTGCTTATTTACTGGATTACCGTAAAATGGGCAGATCAATTGTATGGCGTACATGTACGAAAGTTAGAAGAGATTTTAGCGCAAATGGAGGAATGACACTTCGACTCCGCTCAGTGTCCTAAGAAATAGAAACCTCGAACGCTGAGCGGAGTCGAAGTGTGAATGTCTAACTGGCAACATGCTTTTTATAATACGCATGCAACTCTTCAGGTGTGGCGCCTTTCGATTTTTTAATGTGAATCATGGCGAAATGATATTGTAATTTCCAAGTGCCATTGACTTTGTATTTTCGGGCAGAGGTTTTAACGCTTTTTGGAATTACCGTGAATGCTGATTCATCATACAACCGATTGATAAACTCGCAATCTTCATAAATTGCATAGGATTCATTATATCCTTTTAATTCATCAAATAAAGATTTTAGCACAAATAATGACTGATCACCACCACGACACCAACTGATGTTGAAACGTGTAAAAAATTGAGAAACTAACAAAACAGGGTGCGGATAATCAAACTTTAAACGAAAACAACCTGCATGATTTCCTTCTTTTACTTCCGTGAGAATAAACGCGTCAAAATGTTTTGGAGGAAACGTATCTGCATGCAAAAAATACAAGATGTTTCCAATTGCTTTTTGTGCGCCAAAATTCATTTGTTTGGCACGCCCTTTTTCAGAAGTAAAGAGTTGAATGTGAAGGTTAGAAGCTTCGTTTTCAAACAATTGATCTACACATCTTTTTTGGGAAGGATTATGTTGTGTGTGAAATTTTGAAATGAATGTAGTTACAATTTCAACCGTATCATCCGTACTTCCGCCATCGATCAATAAAATTTCATGTTGTGGAAACTTCAATGATTCTATGACATGATTTAGCAACGAAACAATAGTGTTTGCTTCGTTAAGAATGGGTATAATAATAGAAATCTTTAAGGGCTTCATTTCTTTTATACGTGCATTTTAGGTTGATGGTTTGAGAATATCGAGTGTTATTCATTCAAACTCCAATCGTAGTCTTTATAATCAATAGCTGCTTTTTCGTTGATTTTGATGGTGTTATATTGGTTTAAAAAATCAATCAATGAACCATTTTGTTTGAAATCTTTCGAAAACCATTTAAAGATTTTTGAAATTTCAAGTTGATCTTTTGTAATCGTATTTCGTCGTGAATCTGCTAAAAAAATCTTGGTTACTTGCGTTAATTGTGTGTCTAATTTATCAGCTTCAAACGCTTCATTCAATAATGGCGGACATGAAAATGAAGCACAATTAATGGCGAAATGAATGCGTGGTTCGTTCATTTTACGCAAAATTTTATGTTCTATTTCGTCTAAATTATACCATTTTTCACTCAATTCCCATAAACGTTGATTCCAAGGATTTCGGATGTCTTTGATGCTTTTTAGTGGATAATTTTGTAAAATCAAATCTACTGTCATTGCGTTATAGGCATTGATCCAATAGGCGAGTTTTGCTTCTTTAGACCACGTTTCCAACGGCATATTTTTTCCTAACTTAAAAATGTATTCTTGTAATCTTTCTCGATCTTTTTTGAAGCTTTTATAATTTACAATTCCGTCTTTTGTAACATGTTTTTGTAGTAATGTATTCCAACTTTCATGATTGAAAACAGGAAGTTTTTTACTTTTTACAAATTTGACATTTTCATTTTTAGGTGTTTTATCGTTGTGAAAAACAATAGAATCTTTAGAGGTAGTAAGCTTGGTCTTTTTTGTAAAAGTAACACTATCATTTTTTACTGTTAATTCACCAATCAAAATTGTGCTGTCATTAGTTTTTTTCACAAAAAGAAATTCACCTTTCTGTACAATAGTTAATGAATCATCTGTTTTAAGTATTCTAGGAATCTCAACTTGTTGTGTAACATCTTTAGTCGTTAATTCTGAATTTTCAGCAACGTTCTTTTTTGTACCACATGAAAAACATAACATAAAAACAAGTATTGTGAAAATAAATCGAATCATAAAGAGTATTATTTTTTTAGATGGATGGGATAGATTTCTTGCTGTAAAAAATCTTGCGGGAACGATTCATCATTCGCAAAACCGAGTTCAATATCACGTCCGTTTTTAGGAACATAATTTGTTTTGAACAGGTAATCCCAAACACTTAACGTGAGTCCGAAATTCACACCATATCGTACAGGAAGCTTTTTGCTATGATGCCAGATGTGCATTTTTGGATTGTTGAAAATGTATTTTAATACACCATAATCCCAACCTAAATTTGCATGATTCAAGTGTCCGACAGCAATCGTGAAAAAGTACACAAATGCCACATCATTCACGCTAAATCCGCCAATAATTGCCATTGGAATGTACAACATTGATTTGTAGACAACCGTTTCCATCCAATGGTACCGTAAATGTGCTGCAAAGCCCATTTCTTTTACCGAATGATGTACTTTGTGGAAGTTCCACAGAAAGTTCACTCTGTGCAACATTCGGTGTGTATTCCACTGTACAAAATCTGCGACGACAAAGAAAATTAATAGTCTTGACCAAGTTGGTAAACTGTTTACATCAAACAACTGAAAACTTTCCACAGACAAACCAATGATTCCTAAAATATCATTAAAAAAAGCGGCTGCTGTATTGGAAAGCGCCACAAAAATGATGAGGTTGAAGATAAAAAAGTTGAAAAACATGTAGAATGTGTCTAGCCAAAAATCTTTCCGAAAGATCGATTGATTTTTCCGCCAAGGGAAAATAATTTCCAAGACCCAAACGATCAACGAAATCGCAATTAACCCATAAAAATAGTTTTCCCAATTTTGAAAAAATACTTGCCCTTGGAAGTAATTCCAATAGTCATTGTAGGATTGTTTGATGATTTCGAGATACTTTTCCATAGTTTAGCAAAGATACGTAGGATTCATTAAAATTAATTTTGTCGGATGTCATTATTTACTTCAATCCAATATTCATCAGGATCTTGAAAATACACTTGTTTAATTCCATCTTTTCGTATATACTCTTTATTTGGAGTGTTTTGCCAATCAGAATACGGAATATTTAATTCTTTTAGACATGCTACAAATGCACTAAAGTTCGCTGTTGTTAAGGCAAAATGAACCGCCTTGTTGGTTTTTATTTCTGCATTTGGACGCGGAATCAGGTGCAATTGTTTGCCATCACCAAAAGCTAACCATCTCGTTTTAGAATTGGAAGCTGTATTTTCAATTTCTTTCAGTTGCAATACCTTTTGATAAAACGCAACAGATGCGTCAACATTTGTTACGGAAAGTGCAATATGGTTGAATGAAAACGTATGCATTTATAAAAGTTTATACAGGTTCAACATAACAACTGGTGCTAAGATAGCTTCTTTGTACACGCTGTGTATTGTCTCTAAATAGCTCATATTTTTTCGCTTAAACTCTTGTTTTTTTGTTGATTTGATTAAACTTTTCAACTCATAAACTACTAAACTTTTTTATTTTTCAATACTAAAATCACACTACTAGATCACTTCCGCGTGAGCGATGGAGCTATTGTTGGAGCTCCTCCCAATCAGTTTGGGAGAGCGACTAGCGAGAGCGCGACGAAAACGCTTCACAGCAATAGTGAAGCGTTTTGGGCACGCCCTAATTGATAATGTTGCCAGTTGTGTGTTTATTTTTCGTCAATTTGGTTAAACTGTTCAACTACTAAACTTCAATACTATTTTTCTCAATACTAAAATCTAAGAATTAAGACTCTACAATGTTTTAATCAATTCACTAAAAAGTGTAATCATTTTTGGTTCTGTTTGTCCTGCAACGGCAATAATATCTGCAATATCTACTGGTTGTAAGTTATCAGGATCACATTCGTCCGTTAATACAGAAACTGCCAAGCACGGTACGTTTAGGTGATTCGCTACAATGACTTCTGGAACTGTGCTCATCCCAACAGCATCTGCGCCAATGATTTTGAGCATTCTATATTCGGCACGTGTTTCTAGTTGTGGACCCACGACACTTGCGTAAACTCCTTTTTGAATTTTAATATTTTTGTCTGCGGCAATTTTTTCAACCGTTGCAATCATTTTTGCATCGTACGGCGCGCTCATGTCTGCAAAACGTTCGCCAAATTGACTCACGCCTTTGAATGCTAATGGCGATCCGCCTTGTAGGTTGATATGATCGTCAATAATCATAATATCCCCTTTTTTGTAATCTAAGTTGATCGCTCCAGCGGCATTTGAAACTAATAATTTTTTAATGCCTAATTGGTGCATGATGCGAATTGGATACGTAATATCGATAAAATCATAACCTTCATAAAGATGAAAACGACCTTGCATGATGATTACTTTTTTCCCCGCTAAGGTTCCAAAGATGAGTTTTCCGGTGTGGAATTCGACCGTTGCCAACGGAAAATATGGAATGTTGTTATAATGTGCTTCCGCGATGATTTCAACGTCATCGATCAGTTTCCCTAAGCCTGTTCCGAGAACAATTCCAATTTCTGGTTGGTCAAATCCTTTATTTACTAAGTATTCTGTAGTTTCTGTGATGTGTTTTAACATAAGTAATTCGTTTGTTACGTATAAATTTAGTGTAGGTATTTTTTAAATGCTTCGTAAGGTACTAAATCTTCCGCGTGATCTATATCGTTTAATGTTTCTAGAAAGTGAATTTTTTGGTTGTCTAAATCGTTTAGCGTGTCTGCCAACACCGTTTCTGTTCCCCAGTTTTTAGGCAAAAATGCTTTCTCGTGCAGTGTTTTCATGCCTAATAAATAATAACCACCATCTTGCGCGGGACCGATGACCATATCATTTGTGTCTAAAGCTTTGATGGTTTCTTCAATGTGTTTGGGTTGTAAATCGTATAAATCACTTCCGATGATAATTACTTTTTCATAGTTATTGTCAAAAGCATCTTGAAACGCATACAACATACGTGCGCCCAGATCATTTCCAACTTGAAGTTTTTTTTGATATACATCGTCATTCCAAAGGTCATTTTCTCGAACGGAAACGGAATACCAAACACATTTGTCTGAATTTATTTTTTGAAGCACATTTTCGGTATGTTCTAAAAGCTTGATGTAAACTTCTAAAGCGGCTTTTTCTCCAATTCCTTTTGCTAAGCGCGATTTGACTTTCCCAAGCTCAGGATTTCGTGTAAACGTCATGAGAAGCGTTGTATTCTTGTGCATGTGTATTACTTGTCTTTTTTAGCTGTTTTCTTGAAGATTTTGATGCCTTTTGTGAGCCAAATACTCCAATCTTCATCAAAAGTATGTACGTTTTCAGTTTCGTTTCCTTTGGTATCCATGACAGGATTGTCTTTGTTTTTCCATTCAAAAATTCCGCCGTATAAGTTGTATACATTTGTATAACCTGCTTTTTGAAGCTTTTCGGCAATATCTTCAGAGCGAATTCCTAAAGAACAATAGACAATAATTGGTTCATTTTTATCTTTAGGAAGTAACTTTTTTATTTTTTTCAGTTTGAATTTGTCATAACCCACAAAGAGTGCATTTTGAATATGACTCGTTTCAAATTCTACTTTTTCGCGACTGTCAAGCAGGATGAAATTTTTCTTTTTTGACAATTCTTCCACCGTGATGTAAGGAACCGATTGTTTGTTTTCTTTCTGCAATAAACTATCTAACGCCGTTTGTCCATTCGCGAAAGCGAGACTAAGAAAAGAAAGTATGTAAAGAATGTTTTTCATGTGTTAAGCAACCGTTCCTTGACAACTACTTCCCGCGCCAGCCGTACAGCCGTAACAATGTTGTGAAATGATAATATTTCTATTTTGAAGCGCTTCTTCGTTGTATTCTGAGATATGTTTTACTTTGCTTGCCACTTTTAAATCGAGCATCTGATTGAAATCACAATCGTATAACCAACCGTCCCAACTTACAGAAATGGTGTTTGTACACATCACATTCGCAACTGCATCAGGATTAAAGGCTTCCACCAACGAATACATGTAATCTTCGTAGTTTTCAGAAGCAATTAGGTAATCTAGAAAACGACTGATTGGCAAGTTTGTAATGGCAAATAAGTTGTGAAACTGAATGCCAAATTCGTCCAATAATGCTTTTTTAAAATCTTTTTCCATCGCGACTTGATCACCCGGTAAAAATGCTCCTGACGGATTGTACACTAAGTCCAATCGTAAAGAACTTCCTGGTATTCCATACCCAACAGCGTTGAGTTCTTGTAATGCTTTGATGGATTTGTCAAAAACACCATCGCCGCGTTGTTTGTCCGTTTTTCCTCGTGTCCAGTGTGGCATCGAAGAAACAACATGCACGTTGTGTTTTTTGAAAAACTCTGGTAAGTCGTGATATTTTTTATTGGCACGAATGATCGTTAAGTTCGATCGTACAATGAAATCTTTCACACCAATTTTGGAAGCTTCTTCTACAAACCAACGAAAGAGCGGATTCATTTCTGGAGCGCCACCAGTTAAATCGAGTGTATGCGCACCAGTAGTTGCAATGACATCCAAACATTGTTGCATGGTTTCACGCGTCATAATTTCCTTTCTGTCTGGACCTGCATCTACATGACAATGTGAACATACTTGATTGCACATATAGCCCAAATTGATTTGTAAGATTTCAATTTTTTTAGGCCTTAGGGGAAATTGATTTGTTTCTTTTATTTTGTTTGCAAATGTTGGTAACTCCCCATTTTGAAAGATTCCGTTGGACAGAATTTTTAATTGTCGGTTACTATTTGCAAGTTCGCTTTCTCTTTTTTGTAGTGACTTTGTCGCCATTCAATTTTTCTTTTTATTCTTAGTTTTGATAGAAATTATCATTTTCAACTTTGCCTAATATGCCAGATTAGGATGAGCAATCTGTAAGATTTTGTAAAGCAAAATCAACAGCCTGCTCACATCTCCAATTTATTTACTTTATTCATCATTTGTACACCATGTACCAATGTTGCCCCACTTTTGATTGCCGCGCCAACGTGAATGGCTTCCATCATTTCTTCTTTGGTGATTCCGCGTTGTAACCCATCTTTTGTATAGGCGTCAATGCAATATGGACATTGCTCGGTGTGTGCAACGGCTAAAGCAATTAACGATTTTTCACGCGGTGTTAAAGCGCCTGCTTCAAAGACTTTGCTGTAATAGTCAAAGAATTTATTCCCGAGTTCTTCGCTCCATTCTGTGATAGCTCCGAATTTTTTTAGGTCTCTTGGGTCGTAATATGATTTGTCCATGATATGCTTGTTTGTGTTTTGAGATTTGCAAAAATACGCAAAATCAAACAGTCTAAGTTAAGACGGGATTTTTTTTGAAACTTTACAAATAGATTGGATAAAAAAAATCCTGAGACGATGCTCAGGATTTTAGGAAGTTCGATATTGAAAATGTACTTACAGTTTTATGAATGACTACAACCTCTTTCATACATACATTTATAATCAGATTATTTCTCGAACTTTTAGATGGTAAATGTACACGCTCTCACAAAACTGTACACTAGGGAATACCATAGAAATAAAAGGGAAAATGACCCTTGTTATGAAATTTAACTTGTAGGAATATCAAGTTTTACTTTTTTTTAATGTAATAAGTAATGGTTCGTATTCTATATATGATTTATAGTGTTTAAATACGTAGAAGGATTGAAACCTGTATGTTTTTTGAAGGTTTTTGTGAATGCTTCCGTACTTCCGAATCCTAACTTTTTCGCCAACGCTTTTATGGTATATGTTTTTAGAGAATCATCTGTTTTTAATTCTTTCAATAGATATTGAATTCGTAAATCGTTGATATATGAGCTAAAGTTTTTCTCATAATGAATGTTGATGATTTTCGATAAATATTTCGGATTCGTTTGAAGCTTCTTTGCTAACGAATGCAACGAAATAGGTTTTAAAAAGCCATGCTTATTTTCAAAATCAGAAAGTTTGTCCATCACATCTAAAATAATATCTTGATTGATGTCAAGAACGCTATTTTTAGATGTATTCTTTAATTTGAAAAGATTCAAAAAAAAGTAAATTATATTTTTTAATAAAGGTGACATTTTGCAATACTTAAAAAGTTTTATATATAAAAATAGTCTCAAAACCGTTTTGGTAGAACGGTAATGAGACCGGGTAAAAAACATAGTGATTATGTATTCTATACCATCTCCAATGTTAAATGACTCAATTAAAATGCGCCTTTTCACGTTATATTTCAAAATAAAATTAAGTCGTAGCTACTGCTATGAATGATTTTTCTTTTTTATCTAACGCAAAAAACTCATCATTTTTCTTGTGTGTAATTTAACATCAGAAATGGTATTAATGCTTATTTGTTGACTGAAAAGATATCTTTCAATTGTTTTACGACGCCGCCGTTTCCAGCGACTGTAATCTCGCCGATTTTTTCAGCGATTTTTTCCACATATTCCATTTCCTTCAATTTGAATAGCATTTCATTTTCTTCCATCAATTTTGCTGTGTTTAGCAAGCTTCTTGTGGAAGCTGTTTCTTCACGACGCGTAATGATGTTTGCTTGCGCTTTTTTCTGTGCGATTAAAACTTGGTTCATGATATCTTTCATTTCACCAGTTAAAATCACATCGCGAATACCGCAACTCAATACTTTGATTCCGAGGACATCCACACTGTCTTTGATGTTTTCAAAAACCATTTTCGCAATGTTTTCTTTTTGCTCTAACAGTTCATCCAACGTATTGTTTCCAATAAATGTTCGCAATTTTAATTGCATTGCAATGTAAAGTTGCTTCTCAAAGTCTTTGTTGTCCAAAATCGCTTTTTTGATATCCACCACTTTATATTGTGTGTAAAACTTGATTCGGATAGCAGCTTTGTCTTTCGTTAGCAATTCTTGTCCAGCAATTTCTAGTTGCAACTGACGCATATCTACTTTTGAAATTTTGATACTGGTAGCATTTCGCCAAAAGCGATAGATTCCTGAATCTAAGATTTTTTCAAACTTGTCATCAATCAATAATATTGCTTTTTCGTATTCAAATACTTCAAATGCTTTTATATAGTTTGTCAATCGGTAATCGCCTAACAAATTCTTGTTTTTGATTTCCGTGATTTCAATGTTATCTAAGTTTACACGCGTAAAAGTTCTGTCTATCAAACCTTTCCAATACAAGTGTTGTCCAGCTTCTAAAACTGTTTTGAAGTTGCCTTTTTCAAATAACAATACAATTTCGTTATCCTTAATGTCAATGACATCTAACATCGTTGCTAAGTTTACATCTTGCAATAAAATTTCACTAGCAATTGGCGCATGAAACTTCTCTGTAAGATTATACACGGTTACATGCTGACTGAACCTTAGCCAGTGTGTTCCTGCAGTAATTACTTTTTGGTAGTTTCCGTTTTTAAAAACCAAACCTACGTTTCCGGTGTTAATTCGTACTCGTTTCATTTCTGTGTTATTAATAGGTGCCATTACTGGCGATTATACATTTTTGTTTATAAAAACGATTCGTATCAATCATTTCTCCCTCGCGGAAATAAAGATGTTTATAGGGATAATTAGTTGTTTTTTGAGAATGGAATCGCGCCAAGCAAATTACTTTTATAAGTATCTTTTTTAGTTTGATTTTCAAGAAAGGCTAATTTCTATCTATAAACCTTCAATATGTCAAGGCGATTTCAAAATTGCTGTTTGTTTCTTTTGAAACTTCAGCAGATTGATACGTCATCGTTTTCGTCAAATTTAACAGCGTGACAGGCTGGTGATTTTTTTAGAAGAAATCTAACTTCTTTGGGCGGTTTCCCGCAACCTACATTAAAAGTGTAGTGCTCTACCTCTGAGCTACAAAAGCCAAGGATTTGCATCCAAGCTAATGACCGGATTCGAACCGGCGTCAACCAATAACGTTGTTCTAACCTGACTGAACTATCTCTTGCGAGAATGGGAATCGAACCCATGACCTACGTTGACCGTGGAGGATTATTATTTGGCTAATAACCCGAAGCCTCCAAGTCGAGTTGCATATAAAAGCATGATACAAACTTTGCAACGTTTTATACAATGGTGCTATACAGAAACACGCAACAAGACTCGCTTGATATTTTTAATATATTAAAGAACTTTTTTAGTTTTTAGTTTGAATTTCTAATTGTTTCATCAACGTTTCTAAATTCAACACTGCAAATATTTTACACTATTGCGCAATCATTTTGCGTAGTTAAATTTTCTTTGTAAAAAATTTTAGAAACAGCAAGAGTTGAACTTGCATCTTTGGAATAAAAATCCACTATTCTACTACTTAAACTATGTCTCTTTACTACAACTTTTTTTGGGTGACTTCGGGGTTAGTTCACAAACTATTTATTTGATATTTTGGAGTTCATGAATGCTAAAGCATTTCGAACCCTATTCCTCTCATTCACAGCGAGGCGTTTTACCACATAAACTAAAGTCACCATTTTGTAGATCTGAGAGGAATCGAACCTTCTTCTTCGAGAATCAAAATCTCGTGTGCTAGCCGTTACACAACAGATCAATTTGTAAGTCTAATAGGATTCGAACCCATTCTCCAAGTGTCGTAAACTTGTGTGCTATCCGTTACACCATAGACTTATTGCACTCCTTTCAAGATTGCTTTTTGTACAGGAAGAGAGATTCGAACTCTCAGAAAACTGTTTCTAAGACAGCCGCGTATGCCGGTTCCGCCATTCCTGCTTGTTGTACTCCGTAAAAGAATCGAACTCTTATTATCTGCTCGAAAGGCAGGTGTCCTGACCGTTAGACGAACGGAGCATTTTAATTATTTCGTCTGAGAAGCAGGATTCGAACCTACATCCTCCTGTATCCAAAACAGGTAAACAGCCAATTGTTCTATTCTCAGTTTTGCAGTACCGACGGGATTTGAACCCGCAACTTCTCGAGAGACAGTCGAGCACTCTACCATTGAGTCACGATACTATGTTGTGGAAGTAGTAGGACTCGAACCTACAAGCTTTAAAAGACCTGATTTACAGTCAGGCGAGCCAACCAATTGCTCAATACTTCCAATTTAGAGACAAGGATGAGATTCGAACTCAAAAAAAACAGTTTTGCAGACTGCTGCCTTAACCATTCAGCCACCTTGTCATTGCGATATTAGAAGGATTCGAACCTTCAACCTGGAAGTTAACAGCTTCCTGCTCTACCATTGAGCTACAATATCATTTTGTGGAGATACGGAGACTTGCACTCCGTGCTGCGGGATGCAAACCCACTGTTTTTGCTTGGTAAACTATATCCCCAAAATATCAACCACAAAAAAAGCATCTCTTTTTTCGGGAGATGCTTTTATAAAGTTCGTATATAGTTACTGTCAGCGTAACATATCTTTATAATACTCCCGTTTGTGCATATATATAGCATCTCCTTTCAGTTCTTGTAAAAACTGTTCCCAACTCTTCGGCGAACGAAGACAACTGACAGCTGTGGATAGGTGATGTATATTAAAACTCATGATGTCTGTTTTTTTGTTTTTGACGTTGCAAATATGAAAACGATTTTTCAATTACGCAAATCTTTTTTGAATTTATTTAGCTGATAATCAATTAGTTGTGTTTAAATTTTAGCATGGGAATTCCTGTCCGTTTTGTAACGGATACTGAACTTTTTAGCAACTGTCTGTCTCTCAATTGTTTTTCGTTTCAATCTTTTATTTTTCTATTTGATTATGCTTTGATCATTTTTTATTTTTTTTTCATAAAAAAAGCGCCCAATTTCTTGGACGCTTGCTGTATTTATAATTTTTGTGTTATTTCATATTAAAATTCACTCTTAAAAATATACATAAAGTGTCCTGTTTCGCAAAAATGGTTCAACCATTCCGCGATTTGTGTCTTGACTTTTCAGACAAATAGAGGCTATATGTGCATAATTTTTTGTCATCAGTGTGGCAAATATGTGATTTTTATTGGGTTTCCTCCAAATGTGAAGGTTTATTTATATTGATTCTAGGGATGTTTTTTTCATAAAATAAGCAACAGTAGACGAGATTCGAACCCGCAACTTCCTGCGTGACAGGCAGGCACTCTTCCAATTGAGCTACTACTGTTGCCGTTTATTGTACAAAGATTGAGCGAGATTCGAACTCGCACCTCCGGATATGAGGCCTGGTGTTCTTCCAATTAAACCATCAATCTTTGCTTATTTATATTTTTTACCAATCTACAATGCAGTAGTTTTTTAGCAACTTTCCTGTAAATATAGTATTGTTTTTTTCATTTTCATAGATCGGATGCACGATTCTCGATGCTCCATCCACGGGATCAAGTGGTGGAATGTATCCTTTTTCAAATTGCTTTTTTCGCAAGGTTTCGCGTGCGCCCGTAGAAACCCAACCGACATCCACAGCGTTCATGTAAATGTTGTCTTTTTCAAAATTCATAGCCGATGTTCGTGTCATCATATTCAATGCCGCTTTGGTCATATTTGTATGCGGATGAAACATGGTTTTGTTGCTGTAGCTAAATTGTCCTTCGGAAGAAGTCACGTTGATGATGTGTTTTTTCTCAAAGGTTGAATTTTTCAAAAGTGGCAACAATTCCTTAATAAGAAAATAAGGAGCTATTTGATTTATAAGATTCACTTCAATTAATTCCTGCATTGAAATTTCTTCCAAAGTTGCATTCCAACTATTTTTCTCTCGTGTATCGACAGGTTGCCCAAAACGATTGAGTTCTAAATAGCTTGAATTTACATGATTTTCTAGCAATTTTACATTCGCCACAGGTGTTTCATTGACGATTAAGTTTTTTTGTTTCGTAAAACCAAGTGCTAATTGTTGTTCTTTTGCAATTAATGGCGTGTAATATTGATCGGTATATTTTATGGTTTGCGCTGCATTATTGATGAGAATATCAAGCGTTTCATGTGTGTTTTTGTAATAGTTGATGAAGTTTTCAACCGATTTCAAGTTTCGTAAATCCAATCCGAAAAGAACTAAATTAGCTGCCCAATCTGCATAATCTTTTTCTTGACGAAATAGATCTAGGGCACTTGCAGGAAAACGCGTTGTAACCGTTACATGCGCGTTTGATCGTAGCATTTTCAACGCAGTTGCATAGCCTATTTTTACGCGTCCGCCAGTTAAAATTACGTTGCGATTCGATAAATCGAGTTGTTTGAAACGATTTTCATAGTTGAGTTCGGCACATTTTGGACACAATCGATTGTAAAAGGAATGTGCAAACACAAACGATTCATTACAGCAATAACAGTTTTTTGGAATGTTCAATTTTGTATACGATTGCGAATTTTCCGAAGCAGCTTCTTGAAAAACCGTTGTATTCTCCAATGCTTTTTTAGAAATTTCACTGTTTTGAATGGTCTGTAAATCTTCCTTCTTTTTTGTAGAATAACTTTCTTTTCGATTTGATTTTTTCGCCTTTTTAGAGATTTTCGTAATCAGCGTTCCAAACTGTTTATTGTCTGGATTCTCAAAAGGATTATGCTTCAATGCATGCAACACCTTCAAACAGGTTTCCCATTCTTGTTGCGAAAAATTATATATCTGGTTATTTTCGTTCATAATCCTACTATTCAAAAGGTTCTAAAAATCCTATAAGTTCCAAATTTTCTTTTTTCCAGCGAATTCCGTGACCGCTTGGAATGCGAATTTCATATACCAAATCGTGTTTGTAATGTGTAAATACATTCCACCAAGTTTTATGTTTTATAATATGTTTGATCAATTTTTGAACTTTTATTTCTTTTGCTTCCGTATTTCCTTTTACCGTTCCCCAAAAACTTTCCGTAGAACGTTGCGCGTGTTTTTCCCAAGCGCGCACTGCTTTCGAAATTTGATCATTGTGCAATTCAAAACTACGTTTTATTAATTCTTGTTGCAAAGGAGGAATTGCGCGTTCATCCTGAATACTTGCTGAGGTGAATCGTTGTCCAGAAAGCATTAAGATGTGTTTGAAATGAGTTCCTTCTACGGCAGTGGCAAAAGCTTTTCTCGTGAGATGATTCGCTTCAAAATTATATTTTTTTAAAACTTTGAATTGTTCTTTGAAGATGTCAAAAGCTTCTTTTATATCAGGAATGA
This sequence comes from uncultured Kordia sp., assembly GCA_964351775.1. GTDB lineage: Bacteria > Bacteroidota > Bacteroidia > Flavobacteriales > Flavobacteriaceae > Kordia. The sequence goes on from CAYGPQ010000055.1 coordinate 15,068, forward strand.
TTTCTTCTTCAAAATTTGGTTTTCCGTGAAATTTCTCCACATCATTTTCATACAACGCTGACACATTTCGCGATAGCAATAGTAAATGTTCACGTTGCAAAAATGCGCCATATTGTGCTTTCCATTCATCTGAAAGGAAGTTTTTGCACGAATACGCTATGTCTAGTAATGTGTTCACAGTTTTTGATATGATGAATTATAAAGAGGCATAAATTACATTTTTTTGCGGAATATGTTCATCTACAATATGTCTTACCATATTACACCAAGCTGTTGCATGGTCTAAAATCCAAGCATCTGAACTGATGGCAATGTTTCCGCTTTCCGCGATGAGTTTATCGGGATTGTTATCTAAAATAATCTCCCAATTGTAATCGTTTGCTTCTGCAATTTCGCGTAACATGGTTTTTAAGCGACCACTATTGGAAACTGGTTTGTCAAAAATCCACGTTGCTTTTTTGACGTTGTATGTTTGTAAAAAATCAGCAATTAAGTAAATCGCTTTGTCTGTTTGTTGTACTTTTTTATACGTTCCGTGAACGCTTGATACATCGCGATAGCAACCATCTAAACCTTTAAAAAGATACGCTTTTGATAAAGCACTTTCGAGCATAATTAACACATTAAAACCGTCTAACACGACTTCTTTGTTTGCTAATTGTTCAGGTTGTAAACAGTTTTTTGCACGCTTTTTCAACTTTTCAGCAGCTTCACTCATTCCTTGAACGGCACGTTGTTGTCGATTGTTGAGCTTGTGGCGATTTCCAACCAATTGTAATGATGATTTTTCAGAGAATCCTCTACTTAACAAATACGACATATCTTTGATAGCTTCTTGTATTTTCTGTTGCATCTTTTTGTCGCCAAATAAACGATCGTCACTTCCTACTTTTCCTCTGTTTTTGGTTGGCATAGTTTTAGTTTACTTATAGATTTTCAAGAATCGTATAGGCTATTGAAATTCTATTTGCTTCAAATGTATCTTCAGTTTCAAAAAATACTTTTTCTATTTTTGATAATATTACTTCTGTTGAAAACCAATTCATTAAGTCATCTACAATTTCTTGATTAAATTCAAGATAAAAGTCTCCTAAAATCGCTTCGACTATATAATGTATGGAGTTTGTAGCATCTACCTCTTTCCAAATTGAAAGTGCTTTTTCCAGACTAACGTACTTAATCATAATAGATAACACCTCTTTAACTTTATAGAATTCAGATGTTTCATTGTTGATGGTTTCGTTCCACAAAGCCATAAAATAATTTTCTATTGCTTCAATTTCATCGGCTTTCCAGGTTTTCCATTGTGAATAATTTAGCTTTTCAAATGTTATAAAATCATCTAAAATTTCACTTTTAGGCAATTGCATGAGTTCAAAAATTCTAGGTAGAAAATGTTTGTAATCTTCAATTCCTCCATATGTTGAAATTGCTGAACGCATGAAATGCCCAATTTCGTCTTCTGACAATTCGTTCAGATCTTTTGATAGTAACGTTTTGATTTCATCATCCGAAACACAACAATCACAGCTTCGATCTCTCAAATTTCCTTTGATAGTATATGGCTTGAATATCTTATAGAGGTTTTCAGTTGCTATACTAAGATTGGTTTTCATTTCTTCTTTTTATTTTTCTACGTTTCCAAGGTGCATTTTTGCTCACATCGCCAGCCATAATACAACCAAACGGCATGACTTCATCAATGACTTCTCCTAAACCGAATTCCTCCATTTGGTTACGCACCGTTTCTGCATTTTTATAGGCAGAAGGCAATTCGGTAATGTCAATTTCTTCAGAAAAGAAACGAACATCTAAACCATTGGTTTCTTCTTCAAAAATTTTTTGAATCGTTCCGCTTTTACTTTTTCTGTGTTGCGTTCGGCTGATATTTCTTCCAGCTCCATGTGGCGCAAAACCTAAGTTCGATTCGGTCGTTTTTCCTTCCACAATTAATACAGGTTCCGACATGTTTAACGGAATTAATCGTGGTCCAGTAATATCGGGCATAAACTTCTTATCTAATGGCGTTGCACCTTTTGCATGGTAAAATAAATCACCATCTTTAAATACAAAGTTATGTTCGTTCCAATACCTGTCTTCTTTTTCAATTCCTAATGCTGATAAGGTTGCATCATGAAGAACTTCGTGATTTTTCTTAGTCCATTTACGCACAATTTGTAACGCTTCCCAATAGCTTTTTCCTTCTTCCGTTTCAAAAGGAATCCAAGCATTATGTTTCAAGGTTTGTGGCGATAATTCTTGCCTGAATTGTTCCGCGACTTTCATTCCTTTTTTATACAAATTCGCGCCAAAACCTCTACTTCCGTGATGTGTTACCATCATGGTATTCCCTGTTTTTTTAGACGTTCCGACGAATAAAAAATGATTTCCATCACCTTGTGTTCCTAAATGTGAACGCGCTGCTGAGATACTTTTTTGATCATTTAAGAAATAATTTGCTTCAATTTCAGCTAATAAATCCATCGGAAATCTAAATTGTGTATTACGATCTCTTCCGCCAGGACCAAAATGTGTAACACTATGTGCGGCATCTAAAACTTCTTGTGGATTCGTCTTACCGAAATCAGTTAACATGACAGAACAACAAATATCAGCACTGTGCATTCCTGGATGAATAGCGTTTTTTGCAACTGCGACACCGCCAACAGGAATGACGCCATTTTGCCCTGTTGGACACGCATCTGGCATAATAGCTCCGTTAACTAATGTTGGAGTTTTTAGTAAGGTTTCCATTGTGTTGATTACATCTGAAACATTTTTTTCTTCCACGTCATTTTCTGCTTTGATGTTGATGGCAAACGGAATAGGATTTTCGTGTAATGCTATTTCAGGATCCGATTTGAACTGTTCCAAATAGGTTAGCATTTCATCATGTTGCAATTGATTTTCATTGATGTGAGTAATTGCATCTTTAAACCATTTTTTAGGTTTGAAACCTAAATCGATTAATGTGTTTCCGTTAATTTGAATGTGTTCTTGCATGATTTTTTAGTTTTTTTAAATCGAACTGCGCTGACTTCACTATTCAGCGCAGTTTTTACTACAGTGTCATTACTAAATGACGTATTTATGATTCTGGAACAAATATTTTGCGCAACTGCGCAATTATTTTGCGTAGTGAAAATGTTTTTGTTTTTTTATAATGTTTTTGATATTTATTTTCGAGTGAAATTGCTTTTCGTTCTTCAAAAACAATCGCTTTTTTTTCTTGAATAGACGCGCATTTTTCTAATTTGACTAGTGTTGTTTTAGCTAATAACTGTATTTCAGAACGGAGATCTTCTTCACTCCAATAGAAATCATAGATTAACTCAACATGATTATAGCAATCATAAAACTGCCAAAGTATTTTATATTCTTGTTCGTAATTAAAATACATCATAACTTTTTTTAGAATTTCATAATATGCTTCAATATTTTTTGTTTGTATAATTTTCATACAAGATTTTTCAATCACAAATATGGTTTCAAAATCATCACCATACTTTTTTAGTGCTATATTTTTTAAATTTTCTAAACAGTTTTTTGATTGATAATTATTTGTGATAACTTCATATATAAACATATTGCTTTCGAGATTATTCATGATTTCTCCCTCATTATATAACCATTGTTCAAATGCTTGAATTGTAATTTTCTCGATTAATGTATTGTATATATTGAATTTTAGATTTTCCATTGTTTTAAACTTTCAACGAAGATGTTATGATAGTGCGCAATTATTTTGCGCGGTGAAACTATTCTTGTTTTCGTCAAGTTCAGAATGACGCTTTACAATGTAATGTATGTTGTTTTGTTTTAAAATATGAAGAATGTCTATGACATCGGTAATATTTCTATTACTTTCCCATATACATTTTTTGTCCATCCGTTAATTCTTCCGTGATTGTTTCCAATCTGTAAACCGCGTTTTTCATTTTTTCCTTTCACTAAATGTGTAAATACATTGCCGCGAACTTTACAAAAAACGATGTCACCAACTTCGCAATCTTCCCAAGAAATGGGTTGCAATTTTACAGGTTGCTTCGATTTTAAAAGTGGTAACATAGAATTACCGGGTTCTTTTGAAATGATGGTTTCTCCATCGAGTAGTTTTTGAATTTTCCAATTCATATTTTAGTTTTTAAAAGTTATATGTATCATCGTTGATACACATATCTTTTTTTCGACTTTCAAAAGAATTTCAATGAACTGTAGCGAATAAAGAAAACAAGTGCGCAATGTTTTTACGTAGTTCATATTTTTTTATATTTTCACACCAAATAAAAGAGGTATGGCAATTAATAAAAACGCGTTGATTCGTTATAAAACCATTGATAAATGTTTGCAAAATAACTATCGGCAATGGACGTTGAACGATTTGATTGAAGCGTGTTCGGATGTGTTGCACGAATATGAAGGTCGTGAAGTAAATGTGAGTCGCAGAACAATTCAGTTGGATATTCAACTGATGCGAAGTGATAAATTGGGCTACAATGCGCCAATTGTTGTGTACGATCGGAAGTTTTATAAGTATGAAGATGAAGAGTATTCCATCACGGATATTCCGTTGACGGAAAACGACATGAATGTATTGTCGGAAACCGTGGAAATGTTGAAGCAATTCAAAGATTTTTCGCTGTTTTCAGAATTAGGCGGCATTATTCAACGATTGGAAGATAAAGTGTATACCGAGAAAACACATCAAGCTTCCATTATTCATTTAGACAAAAATGAAAACTTAAAAGGTTTACAGCACTTAGATGTGTTATATCAAGCTATTTTGAAGAAAATTGTATTACGAATTACCTATCAATCCTTCAAAGCGCGAACTGCTTCCAAGATTATTTTTCATCCGTTTATATTGAAAGAATACAACAATCGCTGGTTTTTGGTGGGTGTTACGGGTAATAAACCTCAGATTTTGACTTTTGCTTTGGACAGAATTATTGAAGTTGATTACGATTTGAAGATTCCGTACCGAAATGAAAATTTTAATGGAGACACGTATTATAGTAACACGATTGGTGTAACGGTTTTAGACGAAAAACACATTCAAGAAGTTGTTTTAAAGATAGATAAAAGCAATGCGCCTTATGTGGTGACAAAGCCTTTTCATAGCACACAAGAAATTTTAGAAACCCATGAAGATGGAAGTGTCATTGTAAAACTGAATGTGCATATTAATTTTGAATTGGAACGTTTAATTCTCGGTTTTGGCGATGCTATTGAAGTGATTCAGCCAAAAATATTACGAAAGCGTATTCGACGAAAGTTACAATATGCGGTGAAAAAGTATGCGGAATAATAATTTCAACTAAAGAAGTTAATGGAAGATAATTAGCTATTTAGTTAGCATGATTTTGTAAAGAAATAGTCATCAAAATATAATTTATTGTTAAGAATTTGAAAAAAAAACAATACAATAACGATCATTTTTAAGTTATTCACTCGTTATTTATAAATCACGATCAACATCATTTTTTACTCTGTTTGTATTTAGATAATTTCGGATCATAATTAATCTTTAAAAATTAGTATACTATGAAAAAAAAGAATCTTAAATCATTGATCCTTAACAAAAAATCAATTTCTAAATTGGACATTCCTAAAACTATTGTAGGTGGAATTACCGCAGAAAAGTCATGTTTTATATGTGATACAGATCTTTGTGATTCACTTATATGTGACACCGTATTTTGTTATCCTCACAAATAGTAAAAGTTTATTTTTTCAAGAGGCTGTCTAAAAAGTAGTCATTGCGAATCAAATGAAGCAATCTTTTAAATTTAAGTTATTGATTTACTGATTGGTTCAGAATTAAAAATTCTTCGCAAAGATGTTTTTAAAATTTTTTACACGGCTTCTTGCTTTTGTATCGAATAGGATTTTGATTTTTCATTCTTACATTTATAAATCATGGATGATCTTATTCCTTACATATAGTTCACTTCTGTAAACATTAATTTTAAAATCATTTATTTTGAAAAAAAAATCATTTAAAACTCTAAATTTGGGAAAGCAAACCCTTTCTAAAGTGACTTATAATAAAGTGGTTGGAGGAGAAACTAATAATTTTTCTTGTGATCCAAATCCTTCTTCTTATCCACTTAATTGCGAGCCACTTCCTTCAGAAGTAAGTCTTTGTACTATTACTAAATTTTCGAATTGTCCAGTTAGTAAGTATTAATAAGTAAGCCTTTTTTAGGCGAACTTCGGTTCGCCTAGCTTTTTTCTTCATAATTATTATTTCAGACTGAATTTAGTATTTTTAGAAAGAATAATAATAAAATCTCTCAATGTTTACAGACTTAAGGGATGCTCTCTTTCCTGTCCAAAACATTATACTATATATGCTATTGTTCTGCTTTTAGGTTAAAAAATGTAAACTACTGTTGAGAAGTATTTACAGCTTCTTTTACCTAAAACTTAAGGTCGATAGATTTTGGTTGAGATGATTTTGAACAATTTTGGTATCATTCCAACTTATTTCGTGAGATAAAACAAAAAACCCTTGAAAATCTTGCGATAATCAAGGGTTAACATTTTTTCTAGTGGTGCCTCCAGGAATCGAACCAGGGACACAAGGATTTTCAGTCCTTTGCTCTACCAACTGAGCTAAGGCACCAGTGTCAAATGCGGATGCAAATATAAGCGTTTTTTAAAATTCACAAAACTATTTTGCAAAAAAAACGTTTCTTACTTTAGCAATGTTTAAAATATGTTATGAATTTAATTGTAGATGCAGGAAATACATCGATAAAAGTTGCTGTATTTCAAGGAGATAAAATGGTGTTTCATGAAAGTTTCAAAAAAAAGTTATTTCAAAAAAAAATTGAAAAACTTTTAAAAACACACGCTGAAATTGATCAAATGATTACATCTTCAGTCACAAGATTGAGCGATCATACGAAACAATTTGTTGCAAACTTGGATATAAAAGTGCTCCAACTAACACATACAACTAAGGTGTCTTTTCAAAATAAGTATGCTACACCAGAAACCCTGGGTGTTGACAGAATAGCCTTGGTTGCCGCTGCCGTTGCACAATATCCAAAAACAAATGTACTCGTGATTGACGCAGGAACTTGTATTACGTATGATTTCAAAACCAGCGATGAAGTATATTTAGGCGGAGGAATTTCGCCCGGAATACGACTCAGATACAAAACATTAAACCTATTAACTGCAAATCTTCCACTATTAGAACCCAAAATGCCGGAAAATTTTATTGGTGACTCTACCGAAAGTGCAATTCATTCTGGAGTAACTTTGGGTGTAATTACTGAAATTGATGGCATAATTGAACGTTACAAAGGACAATTTGAACATTTAACAGTTATTTTAACAGGTGGTGATACTAATTTCTTGGCTAAAAGGTTAAAAAATACCATATTTGCGAATTCAAAATTCTTGTTACAAGGATTGAACACTATTTTAGAATATAATAGACATAATGATTAGAAAGTTTTTAGGATTATCAATTTTGTTGTTTATCTGCCAAGTAAGTATGGCGCAGCAAGGAACAGCTTCGCCGTATTCATTCTTAGGAATTGGAGACTTGAAGTTCAAAGGAACAACAGAAAACAGAAGCATGGGAGGAATGAGTATTTATTCAGATAGTATTCATCTAAACCTACAGAACCCAGCAGCGTTTGGAAATTTAAAATTCACAACGTATACACTTGGAGCAAGTTACAGTCAGTTAAAATTGGAAAGTGATGCCGGAAATGATAAAGGTTCATCAACTGCTTTAGAATATTTAGCAGTAGGTTTTCCAATCGGAAAGAAAATGGGTGTTGGTTTTGGAATTTTACCGTTTAGTTCCGTAGGATATAATTTTGAAGGCATTGGAGAAACAGGAATTGCTTCTGCGCCTAATAAATTTGCACAATATGAAGGAGAAGGCGGATTGAACTCTGTATTCTTATCATTAGGATATAAAATATCAGAAGGGTTTTCGATTGGAGGAACCATCAACTATAACTTCGGAAACATTAAAAATCAAAATACAGAGTTTTTAGGGGAATTAAATGATGAAGGTCAATTTATAAGAACCTTAAATTATGGAACACGTTCTAAAGATGAATCAAAACTCAGTGGATTAAGTTATAACTTAGGTGCTTACTACCAGACTGAGTTCAACGAAAAACTTTCATTAACAACGTCACTTACATTTTCTCCGCAATCAGATATTAACTCAGAAAATACACGTCAATTATCTGCATTAAATGTTTCAGGAAATGGTGGAGAAATCATTAGCCCTGGTCAAATAGATGAAATTGATTTAGGAGATAGAGCATCAACAGCATTAGCACTGCCTTCAAAAATAGCTTTTGGAGCTGGTTTGGGAGAAAAAAATAAGTGGTTTGCAGGTGCAGAGTTTACACTTTTAAATAGTAGTGATTTTGGAAATAGTTTAACTACTATTGAAAACGTTAACTACGACAATGGATCAAAATTTGCCGTTGGAGGATTTTATATTCCAAAATATAATTCTTTTACAAGTTACTGGGAAAGAGTTACATATAGAGCGGGTATTCGGTATGAAGACACAGGAATTATGGTTAGAAATGAGAACATAAATGACTTTGGCATGTCTTTTGGATTAGGGTTACCAGTGGGACGATCATTATCTAACATAAACCTTGGTTTTGAATTCGGAAAAAGAGGAACGACAAACTCAGGATTGATCAAAGAGAATTATGTAAATTTCCACTTAAGTTTATCATTAAATGATAAATGGTTTATAAAAAGAAAGTATAATTAATCGATAAAATTAAAGAAATGAAGAAGATTATTACATTATTAGTTACAGGGTTGTTTACAATAACTAGCTTCACCACTTTAAATGCACAAGATTGCAATGCTAAGTTGTCTATTTTTGCTGAAAATGTGAAGGCAAAAAACTATACGGAGGCAGAGCCTCAACTTACAGAGCTAAGAAAAAACTGCCCAACAATCAATTCAGCTATCTATGCCTATGGCGAAAGAATCTATAAAGCGAAACTTGCTAAGGCTACGGATAAGAAAGCAGTGGTATTAGAGTTGATTCAATTATATAGAGATCGATTGGCAAATGTTCCTGAGAAAACAGACAAAGGAGATGTTTTAGGAGATATCGGAACGCTCATGGTAGATTACAAAATTGGAACTCCAAAAGAGCAGTATGATGTATTTGACGAAGCATTCAAAACAGATTTGGAAAACTTCAAAAATCCAAAATCATTATACTTATATTTTGAATTGTACTATAACATGTACACAGCAGGAAATCAAGGAATAGAATTGGAAAACTTAATTGAAAAGTTTGAAGAATTAAACGAAAAGTTTGAATCTGAAAGTGAAAGATTAGCGATCACGAAAAACGAAATCATCAAGAAAACAGATGCTGGTAAAGAATTAACTTCTAAAGAAAAGAAAAGCGAAAGAATTGCAGATACCAACATAAAAGCAATTGCAATTTTCTCAGGAAATATGGAATCTTTAATTGAAAAAGTGTCTACTTGTGAAACACTAATTCCTTTATTTAGAAAAAACTTTGACCAAAACAGAAACAACATACTTTGGTTGAAAAGAGCTGCAGGAAGATTAGATGCAAAAGGATGTGATGAAGATCCATTATTTGTTGAGTTGGTAGAAGCAGTAGATGCTTTAGAGCCATCAGCAAATTCTAAAAGATACTTATCTGGAATCTACCAAAGAAAAGGTGATGTAAACAAAGCTGAAGATTACTTAAAGCAGTCATTAAGCATGGAAACAGATCCTATCAGAAAAGGAAAGTTGTTATACAAAATTGCTGACAAGGCTAAGAAAAGTGGACAAAAATCGAAAGCAAGGCAGTATTACTTAGAAGCTGTGCAAAACAATCCATCATTAGGAAGTGCATACTTAAAAATTGCACAACTATATGCTTCAAGTGTAAACCAGTGTGGAAATGATGAATTTACAAAAAGAGCTGGATATTGGAAAGCTGCAGAAATGGCTAGAAAAGCAGGTCAAGTTGACCCATCATTAAAAAGCATTGCAAGCAGAACCTCAAGTTCATACATGCAATCTGCACCAAGTAAGTCTGATATATTCAGCAAAGGATACAAAGGTGGAGAAACGGTATCATTAAACTGTTGGATTGGTGGAAGCGTTACGGTTCCAAAATTATAAAATGAAACAACAAAAAAAACATATCTTATATTTCATTGTCACAACATTCGTTGTGACAATGTTTTTTTCATGTCAGGACAACTATAGCGAAATTCAAAAACTTTCCTATTCCAAGCGTTTTCCTGTGGGTGAAGCCGAAAATATGTTTTTAGTATATACTGATTCAGGAAAAGTAAAATCGACGCTTAGAAGCCCATATAACAAAGATTTTTCCAATCAAAAATTTCCATTCATGGAATTTCCTAATGGAATTACATTGAATTTTTTTGATAATGGTAATAAAAGTGTCGTAACTTCAGACTATGCTATTTTATATAGTGACACAAAATTAGTAGATTTACGTGGGAATGTAGTGTTAACTACACACGATGGAAACGTCTTAGAAGCACCACAAATGTACTGGGATCAAGAGAAAGAATGGGTTTTCACAGAAGGAGAATTCAAGATGAGTAATGAATATGGTGTGTTGCTACAAGGAACCAATGGAATCGATTTCAATAGGGATTTAAGTATCATAGAAGCACATGAAATCTATGATAGTAGCATTCCAATTGAAGAAAAAGACAAATAAAAGTACCACAAACTAACAAAATCAAATACCCGTGAAAGTTTTAAGTTATACCAAATATATATACCTTTTTGTTGCGATACTATCTATTTTTAAAATAATAGATACATGGAGTAGCGAAGGAAGAGTTGATTACATGTTTGTTGGATTTGCCGTAGTTTCACTATTAATGTTTTTCTTTAGAAGGCATTATGAAAAGAAATTCAAAAATTACAAAAAAGAAAAAGACGAATAAATGGAAGTACAGTTGCTTATTATCATAACGGCATTACTGTTTTCAGCTTTCTTCTCAGGCATGGAAATTGCGTACGTTTCCGCGAATAAAATTCACATCGAATTAGAAAAAAAACAAGATGGAATTTTAGCTAAAATCTTGAAACGACTCACCTTAAAACCATCTAAATTTATAGCAACAATGCTTGTTGGAAACAATGTAGCATTGGTAATCTATGGTTTTTGTATGGGCGAATTGTTAGTAGATTGGGTACACAAAACACCTTGGCTCAATCAATATATCACGTCCGAATATGAGTTGCTTTTTCAAACCATCATTTCAACAATGGTTATTTTAGTAACCGCAGAATTCCTACCCAAAGTATTCTTTCAAGTATATGCAAACAAGTTGCTGAAATTTTTAGCACTTCCAGCGTATATATTCTATCAATTATTTTGGTTGATTTCCGAATTTGTCATGTGGATTTCGAATGTGGTTCTTAGAAAATTCTTCAAAACTGAAGGCGATGAGGTACAACTAGAGTTTAGCAAAATTGAACTCGGTGATTATATTACGGAGCAAATGGAAGCCGGACATCAAGATGAAGATATCGATTCGGAAATTCAAATATTCCAAAATGCCCTCGAGTTCTCTGCGGTAAAAACACGAGAAGTAATGATTCCAAGAACGGAAATTGTTGCCATAGAACTTCGAGAAACTACTAAAAATTTGGCAAAACTCTTTTCAGAAACAGGCTATTCTAAAGTATTAGTCTACAAAAATACCATTGATGATATCATTGGATATGTGCATTCATTCGAACTCTTCAAAAAACCAAAAACCATTCGCAGTATTGTATTGCCAGTTGTATTTGTACCAGAAGCAATGTTGGCGAATGATGTATTAAATGTACTCACAAAAAAACGTAAAAGTATTGCGGTAGTATTAGATGAATACGGCGGAACTTCCGGAATTGTTACAGTAGAAGACATAGTAGAAGAATTATTTGGAGAAATTGAAGACGAACATGATGTTACAGAATTGCTCGAAAAACGAATCAGTGAACATGAATATATGTTTTCGGGCCGATTAGAAGTCGATTATATCAATGAAACCTACAAACTCAACCTTCCTGAAAGTGAAAACTATGAGACCTTAGGCGGCTTGATCGTTAGCGAAACAGAAGAAATTCCACAACAAAACGAAATCATTATCATCAACAATTTAAAGTTTACAATTGTCGAAGTTTCTAACACAAAAATAGATACGATTCAATTGCAAATTCTTCCAGAAGATTAAAATCCCTAAAATAAACGAATTAATACCAAGTTCTTCTTTTATTATTTAGCAGGAAATTGTATTTTCGCCCACTGAATTTCATAAAATTGAAGATAAATGGCAATTCTTGCAAAAATTAGACAACGTACATTAGTCCTAATCCTAATCATTGGATTGGCATTATTTGCTTTCGTAATATCTGACGTATTTACTAACAATAATAGCGGACAAAAATTACCAAGCCAAATAGGAACTGTAAATGGAGAAAGCATTCCTTTAAGACAATTTCAAAACCAAGTAGAATATGGTATGAATCTCTCCAGAGGTAGTCGATCTACTATGGAAGTAGCAAATGCTATTTGGGATGAAGAAGTGCGTAACACACTAATTGAACAACAATTAGAAGAGTTGGGTATCACTATTGAAAAAGATGAAATCTGGAATCTTTTAACCTCTAGTTCAAACATCACAACAAATCCATTATTTCAGGACGAAGCAGGTGTTTTTGTGGAAGGAAAACTAAGAGAGTATGTAAACAATCTGGAAGCAACTCAAAACGCTTCTCAGCAAAATCAAATCGATTATCAAAATTGGCTCTCTACCGAACAATACACCATCAGAGAAGCTAAAAAAGCTTTATACTACAACTTGGTAAAAGCGGGTTCTATTGCAACGGTAAAAGAAGGTGAAATGGCGTACCGTATGGAAAACGACAAAGTAACATTTAAATATGTGCAAATTCCATATACATCTATCGCTGATTCATTAGTAGAAATCAGAAAAAGTGATGTTCAAAAATATATTGACAATCACAAATCAGCTTATGAAGTAAAAGAATCAAGAGACATTCAATATGTATACTTCCCAGAAGTTCCTTCTAAATCTGATGAAGATGGTGCGAAAGAAGCGGTAGAAAACCTTAAAAAAGGATTTGCTGACGCAGAAGATGCTGCCGGATTCGCAACTGAAAATACGGAAACGAACGAAGCACCTAGGTTTACATATAAAAGTCAATTACCAGCAGGAACTGCTGAAGGTATCATGGCAATGGAAGTTGGAAGTGTATACGGACCATACAAAGTTGGAAACCAATACAAAATTGCTAGATTGTTAGAAACAAAACAATTGCCTGATTCTGTAAAAAGCAGACACATTTTGATTCGTTTTGTGGGTGCAAAAGGAGCTGAGCCAGGTTTAACAAAAACAAAAGAAGCAGCAAAAAAACAAGCAGATAGTATTTTGGCTATCGTAAAAAGAAGCAAATCTAAATTTGCGGACATCGCAAAAGAAATGTCTGACGATACTTCTAAAGATAAAGGTGGCGATTTAGGTTGGTTCAACTCAGGTACTAGAGCTAATTTAACACCAACATTCAGAGAATTCGTATTCGAAGAAGAAGTAGGCGCAATGGACGTTGTAGAATCTCCTTTTGGATACCACGTTATTGAAATACAAGAACAAAAAAATACGCAAAAAACTGTAAAACTAGCAACCATTAGTAAATCAGTAGAAGCTACTGAAAAAACATTGGGTGACTTATTTACGACTTCTTCAAAATTTGAATCAGAAGCAGGAAAATCTGATGATGCATTCTTAGAAATTGCAAAAACAAATGGCTACGAAGTAAAGCCAGTAAACAAAATCAAAGTATTAGACGCAAGAATTTCTGGATTGCCAGAACAACGTCAAATAGTTCGTTGGACATTTGAAGAAGAAACAAAAGTTGGTGACATCAAACGTTTCCCAGTTGGAAGTGGATTTATCGTAGTGCAATTAACGGCTAAACATGCAGCAGGTTTAATGTCTGTGGAAGAAGCATCTGCAACAGTAGCTCCAATGCTAAGAAACGAAAAGAAAGCCGAAATGATTAAGTCTAAAAATACGGCAGCTACATTGGCTGATCTTGCAACAGCAAATTCAGCAACGGTACAACAAGCTACTTCATTATCAATGGCCGCTCCGGTTATCCCTGGAGTTACTGGAGAAGAGCAAAAAGTAGTTGGAGTTGCATTTGCATTAGACAAAGGCGTAACTTCTAGTTTGATCGCTGGAAAAAGCGGTGTATTCATGGTTGAAGTTGTAGACAAAACAATTGCGCCAGCAAAAGATACATACCTAGCTGAAATGAATACTTTAAGAAATCAAAGAGCTGCAAACGCAACAAACTCTGTATTCGAAGCATTAAAAAGTGCCGCTGAAATTACAGATAATAGAGGTGTATTTTACTAAACCTCAAATAATACTATTTCAACTTTTATATTACTCAATAAATTCGTATATTGAGTTATGGCA
>CAYGPQ010000056.1:0-28920 GCA_964351775.1 uncultured Kordia sp.
GATCAATATTAACGATGCTGAAACGGGAAGAATTTTCTTTTCAGGTTTTGCCAACGTGATTAACGCGATGCGAAAATGTCCAAAATTCATCATCGGTCGTGTACAAGGAAAAACGGTTGGCGGTGGCGTTGGCTTGGCTTCTGCGGTCGATTATTGCATGGCTTCCAAATTTGCTTCCATCAAACTAAGTGAATTGAATGTCGGAATCGGACCATTTGTCGTTGGACCAGCCGTAGAACGTAAACTAGGACTCAGCGGAATGTCACAAATTGCAATTGATGCCAATAGTTTTTACGATGCAGAATGGGCGAGAAGCAAAGGGTTATTTATGAAAGTCTATGAAACTAACGAAGAATTAGACGAAGCTGTAACTACGTTTGCGAATCATTTATGTACATACAACCCAGAAGCCATGGCAGAAATGAAAAAAGCATTTTGGGCAGGCACGGAAGATTGGGACAACTTACTCGCGGAACGTGCGGCAATTTCAGGAAGATTAGTACTTTCTGAGTTTACAAAAGAGACTTTGAAACGATTTGCTTAAATTCCTGCGTAGGCAGGAATCTCATCAAGGATAGTGATATGAAACACTGGTATGTATGCATAATGTCGAATAAAAAAGATGGAGTTATCTATATTGGTGTAACTGATTTCATAGAAGAAAGAGTTAAAGAGCATAAAGTAAAAGTGTATTCAAAGTCTTTTACATCAAGGTATAATTGCGATAAATTGATTTATTTTGAAGAGTTTGAAAATGGAAATGAAGCAATGATTCGTGAAAAACAATTCAAAAAATGGAAAAGAGAATGGAAAGTCAAATTGATTGAAGAAATGAATCCAGCTTGGGCAGATTTAAGTTTAAACTGGAATTTGAATTTTAAAAAGTATAGAATAGACAAATAAAAAAGATTCCTGCCTGCGCAGGAAGTAACAACTAAAAAGATTCCCGTTTTCACGGGAAATAAATATGATTTACGAATTCAAAGGATACATACCAGTTGTACACGAAAGTAGTTTTGTACATCCGTTAGCGGCAGTGACGGGAAATGTAATTATTGGAAAAAATTGTTACATCGGTCCAGGCGCAGCAATTCGTGGCGATTGGGGCGAAATTATTTTGGAAGATGGCGTGAATGTGCAAGAAAACTGTACCGTACACATGTTTCCAGGAAAATCGATTGTGTTGAAAGAAAGCGCACATATTGGTCATGGCGCTATTATTCACGGGGCAAATATTGGTAGAAATGTTTTGGTCGGAATGAACTCGGTAATTATGGACGATGCCGAAATCGGTGACGAAAGTATCATTGGAGCCATGGCGTTTGTAAAGGCAAAAACCGTCATTCCAAAACGTAGTTTGGTGGTGGGAAATCCTGCAAAAGTCATAAAGCAAGTAAGTGACGAAATGATTGCTTGGAAAACTAAAGGCACACAACTCTACCAACAATTACCAGCTGATTGTCATGAAAGTCTCCGTGAAGTGGAACCTTTACGCGAAGTTCCAAAAGATCGCCCGAAGCAAGAAGCGTTTTATAAGACTTTACGGGATTTTATGGGAGAGTGATTTTATTAAAACTCATGTTATTCTGTCTTAATAACTTCATCATATTTTAACTCTACTTTCTTCTTTTTACGACCGTATTCTACAATAACAGAGGTTGCATTCAAACCTATAATTTGTCCGTCTGTCAATTCTCCTTTTCTTCTGAAAACGACTTTATCTCCTATTTTTAATTCAATGTTAGCATTCGCATTGGTCGTCACGTTCACATTTGTACGTTGAACGCCCCATACATCACCAATAACTTTTACTTTTGCTCCATTACTTTTTACATAAATTTTAGCATTCCTTAGAAATTCACCCTCATACTCTCGGGTAAGATTATCCACAGCTTGTTCTAAAGCATCATCATTTTTAGATTTCGCAATAGCTTGCACATCTCTTTTTAATAAAACATAGGTTTCACTATCATCTAAATTTCGATTACTGATACCTGTTAAATCGCCAATTCGAACATAAGTTCCACAAGAAGATAAAAGCGTTGATGATAGAATTAAAATAAGAAAGTATACTTTTTTCATAAGTTGTTTTGTTGAGAAAGTTAATATTTTGTAAAAATATCTTACTCAATCAGAACATCATTACGGATTCCCGTAATTGGTGTAATTTTTATTTATAAAAAGCACCTTCGTCAACCACCAAAGTCGTCAATTCCACCACATGTCCATCCAAATCTTTCGTATACATTGAATGAAAATAATGATGATCTTGAAAATCATAAGTAAGGTTTAAACTTTCGTAATGTTTTCTTGCTTTCGCGAATGCTTCCTGACTGACTTGAAACGCAAAGTGATCAATCTTTACATTCTTAGAAGTTACTTCAAGTATCGGATCGTCTGTATTAGCAGGAAACAACGCAATTCCTGTTTTCCCCGATAACATAAAAATAGGAAACTCGCCCCATTTTTTAAGTTGATAACGTTTCAAGCCTAAAACTTTCTCATACCAAGCCACCGAAGCATCGATATCTTTTACGAGAATCGCAACATGATCTAAAAAATCGAGTTTAAAATTTGCCACATCACGTTTCTTTAATAACTACAGAATTCGCTATATAATCGTGAATTGCTTTTCGTTTATCATTCGAAGTAACAGAAAATAAAGAAAAAGTACCCAAAATAGCTTTAGCGACAAAACGAATAAGCGCCATAAAAAAAGAAACTTTTTTGCTAGGATCACTATCTTTTCGAACAGTAATTCCAAGCTTTGAATGTCCAATAGTACCTCCATAAATACTTACCAACAAAGGTTCATACAAAACAAAAACAAAGATGAAAATAACAACTCTTACAAAGTTGGGAACATTGTCAAACAAGGCAAGAATTTCTGAAGCTGCAAACATCATGGCAATCAAAACAATTCCGTCTACAACAGCAGCTTTTACTCTATCAAATAAGTTGGTGTACTCAGGTTTCATATTACAAATATATCATTCTAATTCTTCCAAATTCAATTCATGCGTCTGTTTTCCTTTCGACAATGCAATATAACTCTGTACACTTCCCAAATACGGAAGTAGTGTCAACTTTGTAATAATAAATTTCTCATAAGCTTCTACATCTTCCACAACGAGTTTTAGTAAATAATCAAAATTTCCAGTAATCCGATGACATTCTACGACTTCAGGAAAATCATTAATTTGCTTTACAAACTTCTCCAAATAACTTCGGGTATGGCCTTGCAGTGTAATGCCAATAAAAACTGTTTGCTTCAAACCTAACTTTTTCGCGTTCAGTAAGGCAACATAACTATCAATATAGCCTTCTTTTTCAAGTTTCTTAATGCGCTCAAAAACTGGCGTGGTCGACATTTGAAGTTCCTCCGCCAAACTCTTAGTCGTACGATTGCTATTGGCTTGTAGCAACTTTAAAATCTTCAAATCGATTTGATCTATTTTCATAAATAGTTAGATAAAAATTATATAAAAACCGTGCTAAGCAGCTTCTAAAAGAAAAAAATAGCATTAAAAATCAAAAATAAAGAAAAAAACACTATTAACAAAAAGCTTTTATAGTGTATTCAGTTTTATAAAGTTGAAAAACAGTATTTTCGTTCTGCTTAAAACAATACACGATCATGCCTATCATACCGCTGAAAATGCCCAAAATGGGAGAAAGTATCTCAGAAGCCACCATTATCAGTTGGCTGAAAAATGTGGGAGATACGATTGAAATTGATGAAACTATTTTAGATGTGGCTACCGACAAAGTGGATTCCGAAGTGCCATCGCCATGTACAGGTGTCATTACTGAAATTCGCTTTCAACCAAATGATGTGGTACCAGTTGGAGAAATTATAGCATTAATTGACGCTACAGGCGAAATAGAAGCTTCTGAAACATCGAATATCGAACAAGAAATATCGAATGATGAAGTAAAAAAAGAAGCTCCAAAGGAATCAAACCAAAATTCAGAATTCATAAGAAATCCTGATGCTTTTCTGTCACCATTAATCGTAAGTATTGCCAAAAAGGAAAACATGACCATTGAGGAAGTGCAAAGCATTCCGGGCACTGGTGAAGACGGACGCATTCGTAAAAGTGATGTATTCAACTATCTCAAAAATAGAAACTATCCATTGGCGAGTCGCCCACAAGCACAGCCAACAAGAGCCAAAAGTAGTTACAGTCCGCCACCAATAAAGTTTGTGGAAGGACATGACAAGGTCATAGAAATGGATCGCATGCGAAAAATGATTGCGGATCACATGGTGTATTCCAAACATACTTCGCCACACGTAACAGCGTACATTGAAATAGATGTAACCAATATGGTCAACTGGCGAAATGCAAACAAAATACCATTCCAAGAAAAATATAACGAACGCTTAACATTCACACCATTATTTGTAGAAGCTGTCGCAAAAGCAATCATTGATTTCCCAGGTATTAACGCTTCGGTATCAGAAGACGGTAAAAAAGTAATTGAACGAAAAAACATCAACATCGGAATGGCAACGGCGTTACCAAGTGGAAATCTCATTGTACCTGTGGTGAGAAATGCGGATGAAAAAAACCTAAAAGGATTAGCCACTGAGGTAAATCACTTAGCCAACGCTTCACGCGAAAACAAACTCAAACCTGAAGAAATTCAGGGAAGTACCTTCACAATTTCCAATGTAGGAACCTTTGGAAGTCTCATGGGAACACCAATTATCAATCAGCCAGAAGTAGCAATTTTAGCATTAGGAATCATCAAAAAACGTCCTGAAGTCATCACCACAGAAAGCGGAGACGAAATCGCTATCAGAAGCATGATGTATCTATCCTTATCTTTTGACCATAGAGTTGTCGATGGATATCTCGGCGGATCATTCTTGCGAAAAGTAGGTGATTACTTAGAAACATTCGATCCAAACAGAAAAATATAAGAAATGTTAAATGCTAAATATTGAATTTTAAATAAAAAAAATACTTTTTAAGAGCCAAGAGCCAAGAGCCAGTTAAAAGTTAAAAAGTGCTGAGTTAAGAGTGAAAAAATACAAATTAACACACAACCAACAATCATGAACGAAACAATGTCACACAACATACACATCACAGAAGCAACCGAATCTAAAGTATCAAAACTAGACTTCGACAACATTCCACTAGGAAGAACCTTTACCGATCACATGTTTATCTGTTCGTATGAAGATGGCGCATGGCAAACACCAAAAATTCAACCTTTGGGAATGATTCCAACGCATCCAGCAGCGATGGCATTGCATTACGGACAAGCTATTTTTGAAGGTATGAAAGCTACGGTAAATGCAGCTGGAGAACCCTTGCTATTTCGTCCAGCAGAAAATGCAAAACGCTTAAACTTTAGTGCACGTCGTATGGGAATGCCTGAATTTCCCGAAGACTTATTTGTAGCAGGATTAAAGGAAATTGTAAACATGGAACGCGGTTGGATTCCACCACAAGAAGGAAGCGCCTTGTATTTACGACCGTTTATGTACGCTACCGAACCATTTATCGGCATGCGCGCCGCAACAAGCTATCACTTTATCATCATTGCATCGCCAGCAGGACCATTCTTTACAAAGCGAATCAAACTATACGCGGAAACAAAATATATTAGAGCAACGGAAGGCGGAACAGGAGAAGCAAAAGCGGCAGGAAACTACGCGGCAGCCATTCGTCCAACGGAAATTGCAAAATCAAAAGGATACGATCAAGTATTGTGGTTAGATGCACATGAATTCAACTACATTCAGGAAGTTGGCACCATGAATATCTTCTTCAAAATCAACGGCAAATTCATCACGCCAAGTTTAGATGGTGCAATTTTAGACGGCATCACTCGTAAAACGGTGATTACGATTTTAGAAGACAATGGATATGAAGTGGAGCAGCGTCCAATTACGTTGACAGAAGTCAAAGAAGCTGCTGCAAACGGAAGTTTAGAAGAAGCTTTCGGAACAGGAACGGCGGTCGGAATTGCCATGATTCAAGCCATTGGATACGACGATGAAGAAATTCACGTGTCTGACGAAAGTCCGGTTGGGCAAATGGTTATGGACACGATCAACGGAATTCGTTCTGGAAAATTAGAAGACAAACACCGTTGGATGGTGGCTGTTTCGGAATAATAATTAGTTGGGCGTTCCCACAAAAGTTCACTTCGGCTCCGCTCAGTGAGCTTTTGCGGTCGGGCTTTCGGCAGTCGCTCTCTGCGAGGAGCTCCAACAAAGCCTCAATCCCTAACGCGGAAAGTAGATTTCGAGAACCTCAATCTACGTAGCTAGAAAATATAAAAGGATACTTCAATGAAGTAAAAAATAGAGTTCGCTGAGGCACTCGAAGCGAACGGCAAGAATCACGCTTATGAACAAAGAAACACTACAAAGAGGATTCTCATTGCTCTGCACTGCCAAAGCTATGACAACACTATACGAAGACAATTTCAAGCAAGTATCTAAATATGTACATGCTACTTCACGCGGACACGAAGCCATTCAATGTGCGTTGGGAATGCAATTAGTACCACAAGATTACGCGTTTCCGTATTATCGTGATGATTCTATGTTATTAGCTATTGGAATGCGCCCGTATGATTTAATGTTGCAATTACTCGCAAAAAAAGACGATCCTTTTTCAGGCGGACGCACCTATTACTGTCATCCAAGTTTAAAAGATGCAGACAAACCAAAAATCCCACATCAATCTTCTGCCACCGGAATGCAAACCATTCCCGCAACAGGAGCCGCAATGGGAATGAAATACAAAGAACTCCAAGGAATTGAAGACCAAGCCGCAAAAAATTCTCCTTATGATGAAACTCGCAATTTAAAACCAATCACGGTTTGTTCATTAGGTGATGCTTCGGTAACGGAAGGAGAAATTGCAGAGGCGTTTCAAATGGCAGCACTAAAACAATTGCCAATACTATACTTAGTACAAGACAACGGTTGGGACATTTCGGCGAATGCCGCAGAAACCAGAGCACAAAATGCCGCAGAATATACGGAAGGTTTCATCGGATTAGATGCCATTTCTATTGATGGAGCAAACTTCATTGAAAGCTATGAAGCGATCGAAAAAGTCATTAAAACAATCAGAGAAGAACGTCGTCCAATTTTAGTACATGCCAAAGTTCCATTGCTCAATCATCATACATCTGGTGTGCGGATGGAATGGTATCGGGACGATTTGGAAGAAGCACGTTCGCGAGATCCGTATCCAGTTATAAAACAACAATTACTAGACAATGGTTTCTCAGCGGAAGCAATAGAAAAAATAGAAGCAGACGCAATTACGCAAGTAAAAGCAGACTTTGAACAAGCATTATTAGCAGAAGATCCAACACCAGCAGATTTATTTACGCACGATTTTGCGCCAACATCCATAACTTCCGAGGTGGGAGACAGAACTCCTGAGCGCGAAGAAAAAGTAGTGATGGTCGATTGTGCTTTATTTGCCGTAGAAGAACTCATGCGCGAACACAAAGAGTGTTTACTATACGGACAAGATGTTGGTGGACGTTTAGGTGGCGTATTCCGTGAAGCGGCAACTTTGGCGCAGAAATTTGGCGA
Organism: uncultured Kordia sp.; assembly: GCA_964351775.1. GTDB lineage: Bacteria > Bacteroidota > Bacteroidia > Flavobacteriales > Flavobacteriaceae > Kordia. The sequence continues at coordinate 7,580 of CAYGPQ010000056.1, forward strand.
CGATCGAGTATTCAACACACCAATTCAAGAAGCCTTTATTGTAGGTTCTACGGTAGGAATGAGCGCGGTTGGATTAAAACCCATTGTGGAAGTTCAATTTGCAGATTATATTTGGCCAGGACTCAATCAATTATTTACGGAAGTGAGTCGTTCGTGTTACTTATCTAACGGAAAATGGCCAGTTTCCATGATCCTACGTGTGCCCATTGGTGCGTATGGAAGTGGCGGACCGTATCATTCATCGTCGGTAGAATCTGTTTTAACAAATATTAGAGGAATCAAAATTGCGTATCCAAGTAACGGAGCCGATTTAAAAGGCTTGATGAAAGCTGCATATTTGGATCCAAATCCAGTAGTGATTTTAGAACACAAAGGATTGTATTGGTCAAAAGTGCCAGGGACAAAAGGTGCAACTTCCATAGAACCATCAGAAGATTACGTATTACCATTCGGAAAAGCAAATGTATTGCAGGAAATATGGAAACAAGATGAGAAAGAAACCATGACAATGATTACCTACGGAATGGGAACACATTGGGCTATGAATGCTTCACAAGGACAACGTAAAAATATCGAAATCATTGATTTAAGAACCCTATTTCCACTAGATGAAGAAACAATTATTACCTCTGTAAAGAAAACAGGAAAATGTTTAGTCGTTACGGAAGAACCTGTAAACAATTCATTTGCAAGAGCTTTGTGCGGAATGATTCAGGAAAAATGTTTCAAATATTTAGACGCACCAGTCATGATTATTGGCTCCGAAAATATGCCTGCAATTCCACTAAACAGTACCTTGGAGCAAACGATGATTCCATCTACGGAAAAAGTAAAAGCAAAGATTGAAGAGTTGATGAAGTATTAATTTATCAATGTGTCAATGAAAGAATGTTTGAATTTGATAATTTGAAAATGTATCAATTTGAAGATTTGAAATTTTCGTTGGATCGAGAAATGCTCGTTTTTCATAGTAGTTCTCGATACAATTTTCTGTCGAAAACCACTCGAACTGACGTTTAGTGAATAGTCGTTTCAAAAAATGTCAACATACCAAAAGGCGTAGCCACATCCAAAAAATTCCCGCCTACGCGGAAACGAGTCCAAGAGCGAAGCGATACTAAAAGCGACAGCGCTCTAAAAGCAAAGCGATTCTAACAATCCAAAAGGCGAAGCCGTGTCCAAATTGAGTAGTAAAAATCACCACAAAAAAACAGACTTCCTAAGTAAAGATTACACATTCGTAAGAAAGAAAAAAGGAGATGTAGGTTTATATACGTAATCAACAGTTATAATGAACTAATATTCGTGTATAACTGAATAAAGGACGTACTTTCCCCTGCGATTTTAACTAACAACTAATCAGACTTTTTATGAAAAAAATTGCCCTTAAAATTTTTATGGTAATGTTCTTGTTAGGGGCCTATATAGGTATCTCACAAACATTAAACCAAGCCGCAAGTTGGCCTAATGCTAACTGGACTTTATCTGGTACCTATACAGCTGGAGGATTACTCAGTGATCCAACAGTAGCTGGAACTACATTTGGTTTTGACGATGATGCAGCCGGAAACGGTTCAGTGGATGATCTTCAAGCAACATCACCAGTAATCGATTTGACGGCTGCAAGTACTGCTGGAGAAGTATGGATTACCATTAGTGGTGATTTTGTATATAGGCAACTAGGAGATGTATTAAATATAGAAATATATGATGCGGATGCAATGACTTGGTCTGCAGTACAAACGTTTGGAAATAACTCTACAAATACAGATTTTCAAACATGTGCTGGAACAGTAGCATACACAACACCTATAATCAATATTGCAGCATATACTGCAACACAGTTGTCAGGCTTCCAATATCGTATTACGTATGACGATAATGGTGGATGGCAATGGGGTTGGTGTGTAACATCACCAACAATTGTTTCTGCGGCGCCACCAGCATGTCTAGATCCATCGGCATTAACTGCAACTAACATTGACGGCTTTTCTGCAGATTTAGGATGGACAGAAACAGGAAGTGCTTCATTATGGAATGTTGAAATAGTAGATATTACTGGTGGAGGAGCTGTAACAGGAACTGCAACTGCTTCTGGCGTTGCAAATCCATATATGGCTACAGGATTAACACCTTCTAATAACTATGAATTTTATGTACAAGCTCAATGTGCAGTAAGTACTTCTACATGGGTTGGACCTTTTGCATTTACAACGTTACCTGCCTGTCCACAACCAACGGCATTAAATGTTACAAATATTTTACAAACTACTGCAGACCTTGGATGGACTGCTGGAGGAGCAGAAACACTTTGGGATGTTGAAATCGTAGACATTACTGCTGCTGGAGTTGCAACAGGAACACCAACTGCTTCTGGAGTTGCCAATCCTTATGGCGCTTCTGGCTTGACAGATAATAATAATTATGAATTTTATGTAAGAGCAGACTGTGTTGCTAATGGAACTTCTACATGGGCTGGACCATTCGCATTTACAACATTATGTACTGCATTTACTGCACCATATTCGGAAGATTTCGAAAATGGAGGCGCATTGCCAGCTTGTTGGACACTTGGAGGAGATGATGAGTGGGAATTCAATACTACAGGACCTAACCATGTTGGGAATGGTGGCGTACTTTCAGGAAGCACGCCTTCAGGTAATTTCTACGCAGTAGTAGATGATTCTATACCAGATGCAACAAATGCAGAATTAACATCACCTTTTATAGATGTTTCTGGATTAACGACACCAGCACTTATTTTTTATGAGATTAGTAATAATGAAGGACTAGGTCGTCCTAATGCTACCTTAACAGCTAGTGTTTGGGATGGAGCTGCATGGAATGTAGTTGGAACCTATAATACAAACACTGTCGCAGGTGGATGGGAACAAAAAGTAATTGATTTAAGTGGATTAACATTCACTGGAGATGCACAAGTACGTTTCTCTATTGCAGATTCAGGAAGTTTCTATGATGATATCGCTATTGATGATGTTTCATTAGAAGAATTACCATCATGTCCAGACCCATCAATGTTAACAGCTACAAACATTACAAATGCTAGTGCTGATTTAGGATGGACTGAATCAGGTTCGGCTACCTTATGGAATGTTGAACTAGTTGATGTAACTGGTGGAGGAGCTGTAACAGGAACTGCAACAGCAACAGGAGTTGCAAACCCATATATGGCTACAGGATTAACAGCGGACAATAATTATGAGTTCTATGTACAATCAGACTGTGTAGCAGGAGGACTTTCTGGTTGGGTTGGACCATTTGCGTTCACAACATTAGAAACATGCCCTATGCCATCAGCGTTAACAGCTTCAAATATTATGGAGACAACTGCTGACTTAACTTGGACAGAAAACGGAACGGCTACTTCATGGAATATCGAATTAGTAGATGTTACCGCAGGTGGAACTTTTACAGGAGTACCAACTACTTCTGGCATTACAACAAACACATATAATCAAACTGGTTTAGTTGCTGACAACGCATACCGATTTTTTGTACAGGCAGATTGTGGCGTAGACGGAACATCAATGTGGGCTGGACCATTTAGATTTTCATCACAATATGTAGCGGTCCCACCAGATTGTTCTAACGGAACATTCTTAGATTCAGGAGGTATAAATGGAGATTATTCAGCAGGAGAATCTATTACCTATACAATATGTCCAGACATGGCTGGTGATGTCGTAGAAGTTGAGTTTACTGCATTCTCAACAGAGAATGATGGAACTACAGCTTGTTATGATGGATTAACAATACATGATGGAGCAGATGCAACAGCAACAACAGTTGATCCTCCAGGTGGTGGAACCATTTGGTGTTGGGATAGCGATGCTGTTGAAGGTACAGGTGACTTACTAGGCCAAACGATTACTTCTACGGATGCTTCAGGATGTTTAACATTTGTATTTACTTCTGATGGAAGTGTACAAAGAGAAGGATGGGAAGCAATGGTAAATTGTAATCCACTATCTACGATTTCTTTTGAAAATGGACGTGCTTTCACATTCTATCCAAACCCAGTTAATAACAAATTGACATTGGTAGCAGGAAAAAGAATCGAAAACGTAACGTTTTATAATATTTTAGGAGCACAAGTATTAACGACTTCTCCTAATGCATTATCAAAAGATGTTGATACATCAGCATTAACTGCAGGAACGTACTTTGTACAAGTAACTGTTGATGGTATTACAGATACGATTAAGATTGTTAAGCAATAATCAATCTTTTTAATCAGTTGTCCTGAAATAGGGTGACCGTTTTTATATATATTAAATCAAACCAGCGAAGTTCACTTTGCTGGTTTTTTTATATGTAAGATGAGGTGTAAAAGTTTAGAATGATTGTCAACATGTTCAATTTGTCACGTCGAGCGCAGTCGAGATGCAGTTTCACATAATCTTTAAGAATTATGGAGTTGAGGTGAATTTTCATATCAAAAGAGTCTCGATAGCTAGGCTTGGTATCTTCAATCAAAATATATTTTACTTTACTAATGTCCGATATGAGAACCTTTTCAGTTTTATAATAGATTCCTACCTCCGCAGGAATGACATCTAATAATCTAAGAGCAAAGCGATCTCAATTCTAACAGCGTTAGCGGTCTAATAGCTACTCCACAATCGTCTTAATCAGCTTATCATTTTTATAGATATACTGTTTTAAGATCGTGCCTTTTTTATCATAGATGGTATATTCACCATGAAAAAGACTGTGTTTATAATTGTATTCTTCTTTAACAGCGCCGCTTTCGTAATATTCTTTCCATGGACCTTCTTTCAATCCTTTATCACGATAAATGCCTTCTATCTCAACTGCGCCCGATTCGTAATAGGTAGTGCTTTTTCCAAATTTTAAACCGTTTTTATAGTTGTCCACAAACTTTTTATTCCCGTTAGGATAATAATATATAGTTTCACCGTCTACAATTTTTCCGTTTTCATAGGTAGTTTCATAATGCAATGCGCCGCCACTGTGAAATTCTTTGGATATACCATGCTTTTGACCGTTTTTGTAATGCGTTATTGTCATCACTTCGTAATCTTCGTGAAAATTATAACTAACACCTTCTAAAACTCCTGCGCGATAATTTTGAAAACTGAGCACTTTGTTTGTACGTACTGTAAACCAAAGTCCTTCTTTTTTGCCATTAATTACAAATCCAAAACTTTTTCCACTAGTTGTAGCGTTGTCTTCCTTTTCTAAGATTACTTCGGAAGCTTGTAATTTTTTACCATTTTTGTAATAGCTGGTTTTAAATTTTCCATTCCGTCTAAAAGAAATAAAAATTCCATCTTTCTCACCATTTAACAGTGAACCAAGTTCTCTCACATGATTGTTTCTATCATGCTTGATGAAGAATTCGCTTTGCGCGAATGAAAAAGATGCAAATAAAAAGCAGATCGTTAAAGAGAACAAGATTTTTTTAGTCATTACATAGTGGTTTTAAACGAGTAAATATATGAAAATGAGATAAAAAGAAGTTCTAATAGGAGCACAAAAAAACCTCAAAGCTTTTACACTTCGAGGTTTTTTTATATAGAATATATCTTATTAGTTGGCTGCTGCCAGTGGTGGATATTCTTTCATAATTTCCGATACAAACTCTTGAATTCGTGCGTCTTTTTTATCCATTCTACGACTGCTAATTAGGTTTCCTGAACCTCTTCCTTGCCATACCAATTCTTTTTGTTTTGTATCGATCAAGTCAATATATAGAACGCCTTCTGTACGCGTCGTCACCGTGTTTAATGGAACGCCTCCGCCCCAAAACCATGGCTGAAATCCCCATCCCCAACCAAAATACGCATTGTTGTTAATGTCAACACGCTTATTTGCTTTGGTCATGATGTTTACTAAAAGGTCTGGATTTTCAGACTTCACAAAACCTCTTGCCATCATTTCTTTTTCAATAGAACGAAGAATTCTTTTCTTGTCTAAATCAGAAATCTCTACTTGGTCAATGCCCGTTTTATAAAACGCAAATGTTTTATACGAATTAAAGTCAGCTTCTTTATCATAATCAGAAACCACTCTAACGGAGATACAAGAAGTAACGAGTAGTAGTGCCACTACTGGGAAAAGTAATTTTAATTTTTTCATATCATTGCTTTTTTTTTGGGTTAATGTATCTGCTTGGTTTTAAGGTATATCTGCTACATATTAATGATTTTTACATCTGTAATTATACCACCATAGCACGTTTTAATGTCTTTTTATACCTATCAATAATCATACCAACGAAATAATTAATAAAAATCAAAATCATCTAAAAAGTCAAAAGGGCTTATTTGAGCACTTTCATAGACATCTTTTAAATAGTTTTTGGTACTGACCTTTGTTTTTAGCTTCTCAATTTCTGTTTCTATGCGCTGTTTTTCATATTGAATATGTTTTTTATATTCTTTAAGTTTCTTTTCAATTCCTTTTTGAGAACGCGCATGAAAATTAGTAATATAAAATCCATTTTCATCATCATCATTTGTTAAACGCCATTTCTCCACATTTAGCAGTCTTATTTCTTCATCTAATTGTTGCGAAAGCGATTTTAATTGTGATGATTCTAAAGAAATTTTAATATCCGAATTACTGTCTATCTCTTTCTGAAGGATTAGTAATTGATAGTAATTTCGATGCTCCCAAGCTTCGGAAAGCTTTTTCATCCATTCTTCTCGGTTGGTTTTTTCGCTTTCATCAATCACTAAATCAGGATGCGCTTTTTTCACTAAAGCTTTGTATAATTTTTGAAATGATTTGTCCGTTTGTTGTGTTTTTTTCGTTTTCTCTTGGTGCATGAATTCAGTTTCCTGTTCCTGTTGTTTTTGATGAAATTTAGTTTTAAATTCTTCTTGAAAACCTTCTTGTGTGAATTTCGTAAAGTCAAAATCATCCATATCTATGTCAACGCCCATTTCAGCAAAAAAGCTTCCAAACATTTCATTTGCCATTTCTTTTTCCATGTCACTCAAAGTATTTGTTGTAGATTCAAAAAATTCTTTTTGAATATTCTGAAGCGTTTCCGATACGAATGAATTGCTTGACAAAAAATTGCAGGTTTCCATGATCATCTCCTCCATCATTTCTTTTTGCCACAGTGTAAATCCTTTTTCGTTAAATCGTTTGTAGAGTTTTACAGCAAAGGTTTCCTTTAGTTTATACAAAGCAATTTCTTCTTTGGAAACAAGTTTTTCATGTGTCTGTTTTATGAATGCTATATCTTCATGTATTTTTTTGATTTTAGCTTTCAGCGTATCAATTTTCTTAATCTTTTTTTCAATAGACGTTTTGCTTCGAGCATCTTTTTTGGAATCGTTTTCGCTGAGTGCTAATTCAAAAGAAGTCGCTTTTGTTGTTACTTTTGTTGCTGCTTTTTTGGAAATATTTTCTGCTGTTTTATTTGGAATTGGATTTCCAAAAAGGTCATAGTTAATATTCATTTTTACTTAATTTATGATAGTAAACTTTCATCAACAATATTAGGAAGTGTCACTTTTAAATTGGGTTCGACTTCCATAGCGCGTTTGATGGCAAAAATAGCTTCTTCATTTCGTGCCCAACTTCTTCGTGCAATACCGTTATTTACATCCCAAAATAACATCGAATGTAATCGTCTAGAAGCTTCTTTAGAACCATCTAAAACCATCCCAAAACCACCATTAATTACCTCGCCCCAACCAACGCCACCACCGTTGTGAATGGAAACCCAAGTTGCACCTCTAAAGCTATCACCAATGACGTTATGAATCGCCATATCTGCTGTAAACTGTGAGCCATCATAGATATTGGAGGTTTCTCTATAAGGAGAATCGGTTCCTGAAACATCGTGATGATCGCGCCCTAAAATTACAGGTCCAATAGCGCCACTTTCAATAGCTTCATTGAACGCTTGCGCAATTTTCATACGTCCTTCTGCATCTGCATATAAAATTCGCGCTTGCGAACCTACCACGAGTTTATTTTCTTGCGCACCTTTAATCCATTGGATATTGTCCGCCATTTGCTGTTGAATTTCGGGTGGAGAAACTTTCATAATTTCTTCCAATACTTCACACGCAATTGCATCTGTTTTGGCTAAATCTTCCGGTTTTCCTGAAGCACATACCCAACGGAACGGTCCAAAACCATAATCGAAACACATTGGCCCCATAATGTCTTGTACATAACTCGGATATTTAAAATCGATGCCATTTTCCGCCATTACATCCGCACCAGCACGCGATGCTTCTAATAAAAAGGCGTTTCCGTAATCAAAAAAGTACGTGCCTTTTTCTGTATGTTTATTCACAGCTGCGGCATGTCTGCGCAACGTTTCTTGTATTTTTTCTTTGAAAAGTTCAGGATTGCTTGCCATCATTTCGTTAGATTCTTCATACGATAAATCAACAGGATAATATCCACCAGCCCACGGATTGTGTAAGGAGGTTTGATCGCTTCCTAAATCGACATATACATTGGCTTCATCAAACTTTTCCCAAACGTCTACAATATTTCCTTGATATCCGATGGAAACGATTTCTTTTTTTGCTTTCGCGGAATTGACTCTGGTTACCAATTTGTCTAAATCGTACACTACTTCATCAACCCAACCTTGCGAATGACGTGTTTCTGTTGCTTTCGGATTTACTTCTGCACATACCGTGATACATCCCGCAATGTTTCCTGCTTTTGGTTGTGCACCACTCATGCCACCTAAACCAGCCGTTAGGAATAACTTTCCGGCTAAACCTTCACCATTTTTAGAAATTTTTCGTCCACCATTTAATACGGTAATTGTCGTTCCGTGTACAATACCTTGTGGCCCAATGTACATATAACTTCCCGCAGTCATTTGTCCGTATTGTGTCACGCCAAGTGCGTTGAATTTTTCCCAATCATCCGGTTTTGAATAGTTGGGAATCATCATTCCGTTGGTTACAACAACTCTTGGTGCATCTTTATGCGAAGGAAATAAACCAAGCGGATGTCCCGAATACATCACTAAGGTTTGCTCTTCGTTCATTTCCGCTAAATATTGCATCACTAATAGGTATTGTGCCCAGTTTTGGAACACGCCACCATTTCCACCATAGGTAATCAATTCGTGTGGATGCTGTGCCACTGCGTAATCCAGATTGTTTTGAATCATCAACATAATAGCTTTCGCCTGATTGGTTTTTCCAGGATATTCATCTATCGGACGTGCATACATTTTGTATTCAGGGCGAAAACGATGCATATAGATACGCCCATACGATTCGAGTTCGTTTTTAAATTCGGGTAGTAAAACTTCATGATGTTTCTTGTCAAAATAGCGCAGTGCATTTCGCAAGGCTAATTTTTTCTCTACAGGAGATAGTATTTCTTTTCGCTTTGGTGCGTGATTGATGTTTGGATCGTAAGGTTTTAAGTTTGGTAACTCGTTCGGAATTCCTTGTAAAATATGTGCTTGTAGGGTCATTTTTAAATGTGTGCTGAATCGTTAGTGTTTATGCTAAATATTATTTTATTCAGCAAAAACTAGGGATACCGAATGTCTACACGACTCAACTGTGCAGTAGCTCTTTTATACTTCATAAAAATATGATCCATGAATTATTGTTTTTTTTTCTTGTTGAATCCGTACGGACAATGTCTGCAATTGCTTTCACAACAATAGCCTCTTTTTAGGTGAAACTGTTCCGTAAACACCTTATAACCTTCTGGTGAAAGATAAAAATCACCTTCTTCAATAGGAATTAATTTCTTCATTTCTACAAAGGTACTTAAATTGGCTTAAATTTTGAATGGGTAATCCTATGGTTTTTGTGTCAAAATATATTGTTCCAAGTGGTTTTCGAGGAATTACATTGTATCCTTTTATTTTTCTGCGGGAAGCAAAAGATAAAAGCAATGCTGTTTTGATGCATCATGAACGCATTCACCTCCGACAACAGTTGGAATTATTAGTGCTGCCTTTTTATGTAGTATATCTTTTGGAGTGGTTTGTAAAACTCTGTTATTATCGTAATCGAAACAAAGCGTATAGAAACCTAAGCTTTGAACGGGAAGCCTATCAAAACGAAGCTAATTTTGAGTACTTGAAGAAACGGAAGTGGTTTCAGTTTTTGCGGTATATATAGAGATATACAAGCCAAATTTCAATATGATTCATTTCAAAGTGATTTTTTAATCGTTACTAATTTTCTTTACAATCTTTTACTCAAACAAAATTCTTATCTAATTATTCAACCTATATTAGTGCAAATAACATACCTATTAATCACTCTATAAACTGCGAATACATGCCAATACTAACGGAATCAATATGTCCAAAAATAACTAAGCCACATCTTTTAAACTCAACCCATAACAATTGGGTAGTGGTGAAAGATACAATTGCCAAAACACCCTCAGGAGATCAGGATTTGCCAGCAATTGCAAAACAAGGAATTGCCTATTCTACGTATGGCCTTGGAACAGAAAATACCATTCCTGCTGTTGTTCCTGGAACCATCTTAAATACCTTATTACGAGATAAAAATTGGTTGAAAGCGAATATAGCCACATCATATACAGATAAAGATGGTAAAATACATACACTAAAAGAAGAAGGAAAAAGTCTCGACACCGATTTCTTCGACCCATTTTTCGATACCAATCAAAAATTCATACCAGACGCTTCCACCGACGGAGGAGTTGAACTATACACGTATTGGTATTACACAGAGTTTACTTTAGCTACGTCCACTGCCAATCAGCGTTTTTGGTTAAACCTACGAGGAATCAATTATACAGCAGATGTCTTTATTAATGGTGTTCAATTAAATAAAGAAGCACAATTACAAGGAATGTTTTTACGTCATTCTTTTGATATTACCGAGCATCCAAGCAAAGACGGCATTTACCGACTTGCCATTCGAATTGTGCCACCAGATTCTCCTGGGAAACCAAGTGCCAGAAATGGCGGAGAAGCGACCGATAATATTGGAGAACATGTCACCATGCGACATACCGTAGGTTGGGATTGGACCATTTCTATTCCTGATAGAAGTACTGGATTGTGGGATCAGGTTTCCGTGTCTACAACGAAAGCATTGCAGTTGAAACATCCAAAAGTTACCACGAAAATAAATGGAACAACTGCTACAGTTGCTATTCAAATGCAGGTGCATAACGCAACTACTATAACACAAACGGGCTTTGTTAGCTATGAATTAGAAGGAAATACACACCAACAATCCATAATGATTGAAGCAGGTACAACAATTTCAGTAGCATTTGATTCGTTCGAAATTGAGAATGCACGTTTGTGGTGGCCAAATGGCACTGATCCTAAAGATCCGAAGAATACACCAGAACTGTATACACTTAATTTGTATGCGTCAATGACTGAAGTAATGAATGTAGATTCACTATCTGATCAGCACATCCTTCGCGTTGGAATGAGAGAGTTTGGATATACGATGATACCTTCAGACAATCCTAAAAAGCGTCAATTTTTGGTAAATGGAGTTCCCGTATTCATCAGAGGAGGAAATTGGATGGGCATGGATACTTTGTTTCGAGGTGATGCGAGTCGATACAGAAATGAAGTGCGCATGCACAAAGAAATGAATCTAAACCTGATACGTGTTTGGGGCGGTGGAATTATAGAACGTCCCGAATTTTATGAGGCATGCGACGAATTGGGCATTATGGTAATGCAAGAATTTTGGTTTTCTGGAGAGTTCATCTTTTATGAGCCTGATTATCCTTACTCAAATTATACAAGACCTAAAGTCGTATTACCCGATAGCTATAAAAATTTGTTTACTAAATGTGCTCAAGACACCATCCAAATGTTGAGAAATCATACAAGTTTATTGTTTTGGTGTGCTGCCAATGAATCGGAACCGCCTACTTCCTTGCTGACTGAATTGCAAGGATATATTGGAGAAGGCGATAACGCTTTGGATGATCGTTTGCTTGTTAAAAACTCATTGATGGTTCACGGAAATACACTTGGTACAGATGGGCCTTATGGAATTTTAATGTTGGACAACTACTTTGGAGAAATGCCAGGCGGTTGGACTAATCCTTTGAACCCTGAAATCGGGTCTTTAGGAATTCCACCTGTTGAAAGTATTCGACAAATGATACGGGCAACTAATTTAACCGAGCCTCCAAAAAAGTTTGCTCAGTTTGAAATGCCATCCCAAAATTATAATACTCACAAAGATTTACCTGTCGTGAATGAAAGCTGGCATCAATTAAAATACAGTCAATATTTTGTTGATTATAATGTAGGTGGTGAAACTAAAGATTTTGACGATCAATTGTATACTTATGGAGAGCCAAAAGATATTGATGCCTTTTGCGATCAAGCACAATTGACCAACTACATGCAGTACAAAGCAGTATGGGAAGGGTATTTAACAAATATGTGGGATTGGTATACAGGTTTGATCATTTGGAAATCCCAAGGTTGTTGGACAGGCGTAAGAGCAAAACTCTACGATTGGTTTTTGGAACAAAACGGTGGACATTGGGGCGTTAAAGATGCTTGTGAAGCCATTCATGTACAACTGAATTTTATCAATTATCCTAAAGGAACTTCCTATGAAGTAAACGTAGTCAATCATACTTTGCAAGAACTAGGAAACCTGAAACTGAATTGGAATGTGTATGGATTAAAAGGTGTTATTGATTCTAAAAGTATACCAGCCGTCACCAAAAATAAAGCAAATAGCGTACTAGCATCTTCCACGACTAAAATTGGCGATTTAGATGTAACTAAAATTCTATCCGAATTAACTTCTGAAGTCTATTACATAGTATTGGAATTGGAACAAGAAGGCAAATCGCTTTCTAGAAACATGTATTGGTTGAGTAAAACTGGGCAATTCGAAGAAATAGAAACCTACCTAGTACCAGCATTAACATCAAGTGCTAAAGGGAGTAAAGATGTGAACGGTAATTATGTGCTGCAAGCAAGCTTTAAAAACAAAGCTGCACAACTTTCTTTCTGGAATAGGTTGCAAGTGAGAAAACCTGCAAAATCAGGAGAAATTGGAGCACGTGTATTACCCGTGTTTTATGAGCATAATTATTTCTCTCTAATGAACAAAGAAGAGCAATCTAATCAGATAGAATTTCAATATGATGGAAAAGAAGGAGTACCAGAATTATGGTTAAAAGGCTGGAACCAAGAATGGCTTCAAATTCCTATTGCTTGGGGAAAGTAAATGAATCGTGCTAAATTAAAAAGACTGTCTGAAAAGTCGAAATTTCGTCAAACCGAATCAGGTTCAGAATGACGCCTTTTAAAACCTCTTAGACAGTCTCTTTATATATATTTCCTATATTTATTCCTGAAAAAGAATCCAATGAAAAATAATAGAATTCCACAAGTTATTGCTAGATACCAAAACAAGCTAGAATAATTATTTGACACATTACTTTCATCGCCATAGAGTACAAAACCTGCCCAATAGTAGGGTTGTTCAAGTTTTGTTCCTTTGTGTTTATGAAGATAATCTAACTTCGCTTTTTTGAGCGCTTTTGATTTTGCAACGCCATTTTTTAAGTATTTGTAAAAGCTTGCCATGATCTCACTCGTAGACTGATCGGGCACTTCCCAAAGACTGGCAACTGTTGCCGGAACACCTGCAAACGTAAACGCACGTTGAAATGATTCTAAGTTTCTGCCAGCACTTTCTTTTCCCAATCCAGTATTGCACGCACTTAAAACGGCTAAATTCGCTTTTAAGTTCAATGCATATAATTCTTCTAAGTACAAGTCATCTTCTTCTGAATTATTCTTGTGAAACAACAATTTACTCAGTCCAGGTTCTTCTGTGTTGATTTCGGCATGCATCGCTAAATGCAGAATTCCAGCGTTGGGAGCCGTTTCTATGAAGAAATTTTTAGTGACTTCTTTCCCAATGTACGTTTTGGACGGAAACAACATTCCGATAGCTTTCGCTTCTTCTTTTGCGCCTTCTAAACTAGAACTATTGTTTCTTGTGGCAAATTCGATTTCATTTTCTTCATAGCTTGGCGCGTATATCGCCAATGATTTGTTTTTTCTTGCTTCTTGATTGTTTTCTACATGTATAAATCGGAGATTTGAGGTGTATCTCAGGTCATATGTTTCCGTTAGAAATTGATTGTTTGTGTGTAAAATTTCAAAAGGAATTTTGTACAATTCACCATCCGGATTGATGATCATCTTTCGTATGTTTTCATCAATGTCAGGTAGTAAAATATTCCCCAAAAGCAACGCTGCATTTTCATCATATGTTCTGTTTTTGATGCTTTGTACGATGCGTTCTCTTAGTGTTATTTCTTTGGTTGTCCACGGTTGAAGTTTCCAATTGAATTCGGTTGAAGTGATCGTAAATACAGCCACTTTTTGATCGAGAATGATGTATTTTAGAACCAATTCATCGTCACGCAGGTATTTTTGTAAGTCTGAAATTTCAAATGTTTTGTTACTGAGTAATTCTAAATTTGGAAATTTATTGCTCGTAAATGTTAGGTGTTTGGTGATGAGTTCTTGCAACGAATCTTCTTTTCGAATGTTGTGTTGCCTTTTTGCGGTCGTTAGTAAGGTTCGAAGTTGTAAGTGTCTGTTTTGTAGTGAATCTAACGCTGGAAGTTTGTTGGTATATCGGTTTTGATAGAAACGTTGCCACGTCATTTGATTCATCACTGTTTCTGTTTTACTGAGGATTTCTTTGATCGAAATTTTCTCGTCAGCATCTTTTTCAGTGGTTAAAACGCCATATAGTATTTCACGAAGTAAGTTGTTTTGTTTGGGATTAAATTTCGTCCGAACGTAACTGTTTTCAAACTGAATAAAAGCGATGCGATATAGCTTTGAAATTGTTTTTTGTACGTCTGTATCGTCTTTATAAAACTCTTGTAATTTTTCGGCAACTCTTCTAACCAGTTTGGCTTCACCATATATTTTGCTAGGTTTAAAATTGCTGTAATCTTTGGCGAGTTTGGTAGTGTCCGAATGTATGTTTTCTATCACCGTATGAAAAATATACAATGCGCTATCTTTTTGACCAAGTTTTGCTTTGATGAGTGCTTTTTGCGCTAAGAAAAACGGTTTTCGTCCGTCGTTTGGCGACATCGAATCTAGCAAATGGACAATTAATTCGTTTGCTTTTTGCAACTCATTTGCTTTCGTCAACGCTTTACATTTGTTGTATTTAAAGGTAAAATAACCACCAGGATAGTTTTTGTTTTCGATGAGATCAATGGATTTGTCTAAGTAATAGTTTCCAAGTTTTAAATCGTTTTTATTTGTGAGTGAATCGTCTTTGTGACTGATGTACCAATCGCCAATATGATTCATTGCCGTACTGTAATAGATGCGTTCATGCTCGTTAAACGTTGGCAATGCATGAATGCGATTTAATTTTTCGGCAACTTTTGTCAACTCCAAACTGTCTTCTTTACTTTCGGCTAGTTTGTATAATAGATATGCTTTTCTGTATGCTAAAACCACTTCATAGCTATCTTTTCGAGCATTATCAAGATATTTTTTGTGGTTTGAATAGGTGTTTTCGGCTAACCGAATGTACATTTTGGCTTCTGCCAAATTCCCATAATACGCTGCCTGACTCGATAGAAATACATACGCATCTACTAAATAGTCTAAGCTGGGATTGTATTCGGCTGATAAAAAATCAATCGCCGTTTTCATGCTGTTTTTGGCTTTTTTTGCAAAGTTGAGTTCAGCTTCTCCGTAGGCTTTTTTGTAGTATAAAGTTCCTTTGATGTGAATACCTCTTTGGGTTTTATTTGTTTCACAAAACGGAAGTCCTTTATGGATGCTTTTTATACTTTCTAAATACTTTTGCGTATGGTAGTTTCCTTCAAATTGATAATAATATAAGTCTGCGATGTCCAAACTGTCTTTTCCTGTTGTTGGTTTCACGTTGTCAATATGTGTTTCCAAATACTGCAAAAGTTGGGTATATTTTTTTGTATTGTTTAATGCGCTTGCCGTTTTCCACAAAGTGAGAATGGAAGGCATTGGTATTGTATCTTGTTTTTGCGTTGCTTGAAATATAGAATTTTTGGCAGCTACACTTGTACATAAGAACAGTACGCACAAGAAATAACTCATGCGTACTGCTGCAAATATATGTAGTTTGGGTAGCTTCACTTTGTATTGAATTGTGTTCAGAATTCCCTTAAAAATACAATTTTTTAGAAAAGATTCGTGCTTTTTGCAATTTGAAGCGCAATGTTTTTATAATCACGATTTTTAGCAACTTCTTCTTCTTTAAACGAAGAACCTGGAACGCTAATGGTAATCATATAGCCTTCCATTTTTATAAAAAGTTCTCTTTTTTTGGCATTCCAGATCGCTGTTTTTCCAAATCCTGAAATAAATTCAGATGATTTTGACGTCTTTTTTTTGAGTTCCCACGTTTGTTTCCAGTCTTCACCTTCTGCCAACTGATCTTCGAGTGCAAAAATTGCTCCGCTCAAATAATCGTATTTCCCATCGTCCATGTATACTAAAAAACGGCAATTTTTAGTTTGAAATGTTTTTCCATCGTCAAATAGTATTTTGGAAGCACCAGGATATAATTCATTTAGTTTGTCTTTACTTATGAATGAACACATATTTTTTGGAAGTGCTGAAAATTCTATTTTGTTTTTTGTAAACTCTTTGTTGATGAAACTAGTGTCTCCAAATTCTTGTCCTATGACGGTGTTTTTGTCGCCAAAACACGCTGTAAATAGGAAAGATGTCAACGCAAATAGGGCAATCTGTTTTAGTTTTTTCATGATGATATTAGTTGATGATTAGTTTTTTTAAGATGGTTGATTTTTCTGTTTTGATTTGAACCATGTAGAGTCCACTTGAAAGCGTTCCTAGTTGTAACGTTTGCGTGTTTGTTCGTGCGTTTTCATTGTTTAGAAGACGTTTTCCAGACATGTCATAGATTGAAATTTGTTCTATTTCAGTTTGTGCGCTTATGGTAATCACATCTTTTGTAGGATTTGGATACATCCGAATTTGGTTTGTATCGTTTGTGACATTATTCACGCTAAGTGTACTTGTATCTTGTACATTTAAGATAAAACCACCATTTATATTTTCGGGCGTAGCTTGTCTATTTCCTGTAGTTACTTCTAACCAAACTTGTAGGTAGTAGGTTGTATTTGGGATTAAATTATCGGCTACTAATTCACCTTCCGCACAAAATAAAGGATTTGCATCCGTACATGATTGATAGAGCGCAATTTTTGCCGTTAATGGTGGCGCATTGATATTCATTGTAACACTTCCTGATGCTGGCGCAGTAAATTGATACCATATATCTAGTATTGTAATGCCAGCTTCTTGACAATTTGGTGTATTTGTACTATTCGTAGCACTTTGTGTTGAATCGGAAACTGGTTGTGCTAACATGATGGAAGTTGCTTGCGCACAATCATCATTTTGTGGTGAACAATTTTGACTAAATCCTGTAAAGTAATTTGTATTGAAACCCCAAGAAGTAGTACTCCAAGCGACATCATCAACTTCTACACACGAGAGTAAAGGATTGCTTCTTACGATAAAAGTTTGCCCAATATTAGTGTTGTTTCCACTTTTAATATAAACGGTTTCCAATGTTGCATTGTTTCTGGCTTCAACTCTTGACAATGCAGTATTCGCTGATAAATCTAGAAATGGCAGCAATGGATTGTTATTAAACACCACAAATTCCATGATGGTGTTTTGGGTTAAATTTGTGTTTATTAAAAAATCACAATTCACCACAGATAAATTATACAAAGCCGTACAACTTGATAAATCTAGTTCACTAATATCAAGATCAATAATATACAAATCATCTAACAAAGGATTGTTGGATAGTATAAGTTCATTAACATCACTAGTTTCAATACTAGCTTCTAAAAGGTTGCTATTGTTTGAAAAATCTAAACTAGTCAATGCTGTATCAGTTATATATATAAATTCTAGGTTTACAAATGCGCTCAAATCTAATGAAGTCGCAGTCACATTATTGATTGATAATTCTTCTATGTTTGCTAAGTTTTCAATAGGTGATAAATCTGTTACGGGACCACTAACTCTTAAATCTTTTAATCCAACAAAGTCTTGCAAACCTGTAATATCTGTCAATATTGAGTTTGAAAGGTTCAAGTTTTCAAGCGAGCTAATATTCGCCGTGAACACAAAATTATCTAACGGACCGCTATCCAATCCTAGTTGAATGAGCCTAGCTTCAAAAGCGTCATCTGGAACATACGTAGTTTGCGCAAATGTGATACAGCTAAAAAGAAGTGCTGTAATGAGGAGTAATTTTTTTTTCATAATTTTTATTCAACTTGATTAAAACATTTTTTTGTAATCCTTCGGATTGATGGTTTTGGAGATATTATCGTTGATAGCAATGACTTCACTTGTCATCGTTCCTTGATTTGATTGAATGGTATATGCCATAATATGACCTTTGATGAGTGCTTGATTTTGGATAAACCAATTGGGTAAGTTTAAATTTGGAGCTACCCAAAGATTGATTTTTACGTTGCTATCAGACATTGTGTATTCAACACAGTTGGTTCCTAAAATCGTTTTGGTATTTCCTGTTTTGGTGAGTTTTGTATAATCGTAGGTTCCCATTTGATCTGTAGGGTTTTCCATGCTTTGGTTGCCCATCATTTTGCTTGACATTTGCATTTTCATGCCAGCAGATTCTACAAAAATATGTGTGTTTCCTTTGTCCATCACAATCACCGATTCGCCATCCATTTCATCTTCAGAATATTGTCCCATGTCCACTTTCATTCCTAAATAATCGGTTGCCGGATTTAGCAGATATGACATTTGATAGGTTTTATTTTGCTCAGAAACCGTAATTTTTGTCACGGTTTCATGCGTAAAATGATATGTACCAGGAATTGCACTAGTCGTTTGTGTTTTTTGAAATGTATCATTCGAAGTTGACGTAACTTGTTTGTCGTTTTTAGCTTTTGTGATGGTTTCTTCATTGGTAAATTGTGGTGTTTGAGAGTCAATTCCACCCGAAACAGCAGCTTCAAAATAAGTTTCCGTATACTCATCCATCACGTTGACTTTTTTGATCATTTTCTTTAACGTGGCGTTTCCAGAAAAACTGATCTGAATATTTTCATCTGACAAAACATCAATCGTGACTTCTCCTCTGGAAATATCATAATTTTGATAATCGTCTGTGACAGCACGTTTGAAATCGTTTTCAGGTTTTTTGTAATAGGGCAATTGCGGATCGTATCCTAATTTTAGCGTTGCTTCTTCAGGAATTTTAAACACTTTTCGTTCGCTGTTTTTAGCTTCTTCACTATCGTGTTTTAAATTTTGATCTGTTTTGATCGTTAAACTAAATCCATCATAAATATCAGCTTCGTGCGACCACCAATTTCCGCTGATGTGATAGCCCGAATTCGTTTTCACTACTTTTACAACAGTTGCTTCTTTGATTTCAACACTTCCAAATTTTACAGAATGTTTGATAACAACATCACCAACATCTTTTTCATTTTTAGTTGATGCATTAGGATCTTCTTTTCCTTCCAAAGCGTCATCTATTGTTTTGTCGACTTTGTTTTCAATTTTCTCTGCGACCTTGTTTTCAATCGCTGCTGCTTTCTCTTTTGCCTTGTTTTTTAATCGTTTAAATAATTGTGCATCAGCATTTTGAAATGAAAATAAGAGCACGATGAAAAATAGGATACTTAATTTTGGTTTCATGATAAATACGTTTATATATCCTTTTGTATATTTAGGAACCCAAATATTAACAGCTTTTAAAAAAAAAGTTTTTACTTGCTGTTAATATTTTAATCTTTAAAATAACTAATGAGTAGAAATAGCACAGATGTTGAGTTGCAAGATTTGTTAAGATCTGATGACAAAAAGGCGCTTGAGACTATATATGTAAGACATAAAAATGAGTTTCTAAACTATGCAAAAAAGTACGGTTTGGATACGTATAACGCATTAGATGTGTACCAAGATGCGATTATCGCTATGCATCACAACTTTGTTTCATCGCAATTAATCCTTACGTCGAGTTCTATAAAAACCTATTTGTTTGGCATTGGAAAATTTAAAATTTTGAAGAAATTAAAAGAAGAAAACACACTTTTAAAAGTTGAAACTGCTGAAGAAGAGTATACAGAAATTAGGATGGAAGAAGATGTTCCATCGGAAGAATCTATCTTGTTAAGCCAAAACTTAGCAAAGATTTCGGAAAGTTGTAAAGAGATTTTAAAACTCTATTATTATCGAAATCTTACTGTTGATGAAATTGTACAACTGACTGATTATAAAGACGGAAATACCGTCAGAAGTCACAAATCAAGATGTTTAAAACGTTTAAAATCGTTGTTTAAAGTAACCTAATGGATAAAGAAAGATTAATACAGGATTATAGTGCGAATCGCTTGTCGGAAAAGGAAAAAGCGCGTGTAGAAGATTTGCTAAAAACTGATTTGGAGTTTAGTGAACTATACTTGGAGCATAAACAAGTAGCGATTGCATTTCAAATTTCAGAAAAGGAAGCCTTAAAAAAACGCTTGCAAAAATTAGACACAGAAAACACAACTTCGGGAATTAAAAAAATTGTGCAATCAAAATTTAGCCAAGTTGCAATGGTTGCCGTGGTAATTTTTGGCATATTTTATATAACGTTCTTCAATTCGAATGACGACATATTTGAATCGTATTTTGAAATTTCTCCAAATACGTATCTTCCAATTGTGAGAGGAAAAACGGCCAGCGATCTAAAATTTGAAGCTTTCAAAGCGTATGAACGTAACGATTTTGAAGCGTCAGCAGTTGCTTTTCACGATTTGCTAAAAACGGATTCAAACTTAAATATTCAATTTTACTATGCGATGTCTTTGTTAAATCAAGACAAGTTCGATTTGGCGTTAGCCCAATTAAATAATTTACACAAAGAAAAATTTGACTATCAAGTAGAATCACTTTGGTATGCAGCGTTGATTCAAATTAAAAAGAACGATGTTGAATCTGCGAAGAAGCATCTTTTGGACATTCAACAACTCAATCCAAACTTTAAATCGGCTGAAATTGCAACAATTTTGAAGGATTTATAAGCACTGATTTTCTAAAGAATAAATGATAGTTAGCGATGTTTTTCTTTCCGAAATTTCTAATTCCGAGATTTTAATTCGTCTTCCATTTTTTAAATGCTTACACAACATCTATAACAAGAATTTCTGTTATTTAGATGGCAACTAAACTAAAAATTTAGCGTTTATTAAAATTATAAGAATCTTATTCAAAATCAAAACCATTCGAAGGATTTTACTGTTTTCTATTCTTATCTGTGTAGATT
>CAYGPQ010000057.1:0-28727 GCA_964351775.1 uncultured Kordia sp.
ACATTTTGATTTATTAAATAATTCGCAAGCTGATTCGATTTTTGATCTAATTCTTGATAGGAAATGCTAGTTTCCCCAAAAATAATCGCGGTTGCCAACGGATTTTTATAAACTTGATGGTGCAACAAATCCAACACCGTTTTCCCTTCTTCATACGAAACTGACGAATTGTTAAACGTTTCAAGCTGCTGATTTTTCTCAGCATCCGTCAATATTGAATTAGTTTCTTCCGCAGTGATAAAGTTCGTGAGAATGTGATGCACATAGGTTTCCAATTGTGCTTTTTGAGTTTCGCTGTACAAACCTTTGTAGAACGACATTTCTATCAATACTTCATCTTCCACTGCTGCAATGTGAAAATTGAATGCCGTTTCTGATTTTTCAGATTCTTGCAATAAAACTTCTTGTCCTTTAAAGGCTTTGTGTATGTTTTTTGTGATGTGAAAATCAGTGAAATTGTAGGTTGTATTGAAGTATTCTTTCTTGAATTTATAACTTTCACTGAGTATTTTTTTAAGCTCAAAATACGAGAGTGATTCAAATTCTTTCAATGCTCTTAGTTCTTGTTCAACAGCAGTTATGAAAGAAGTATGTTCATTTTTCAACTGTATTCTAAAAGGCAGTGAATTCGTAAAACAACCTAATACTTTATCGCCATCTTCTAAAGCTTGTCGTCCGTTTGACATGAGTCCAATCGTGATATCATGCTGATTGGTCGTAAATTGAATCAACTTCAGCGCAACCGCTAAATAGAAGGCTTTTTCAGAAATTTTTGCTTTTTTTAGATAGACATCCACTTGATTTTTGACTTCCGTATCAAGTTTGATATGAATGTATTCCGAAATGGCAACGGTTTCACTTTTGGCGTGAAAAGGCAAATCGTTAAGTTCAAAATCACTGAATTTTTCAGTCCAATATTCTTTTAATTTTGTGTTTTCTTTTTGGATGAATTCTTCAATGATATAATCTCTGTAACTCAGTTGTATCGGTGATGAAAACGTCGGTTGCTGATTCTTTTTTTCTTGGTATTTTTTAGAAATCTCCGTAATCATCGAATAGTAACTCCAACCGTCTAAAATAGCATGATGAAATAGAAAAACTAACTTGTACACATCGTCCGCAAGTTGAATGACAATTGCTTTCCATAATCCTGGAATTGTGATATTAAAACCGTTTTTCGTTTGATTATGAATGATTTTTTTTACAATCTCTTCCTGAGCATCTACAGTTTCTAAACGAATGTCTATAAATTCTACATGCGCTTCTAAATCAAGGTTTTTGTGTACAATTTGTAGTTCTTGACCGAATTCATGCAAATTGAAACTTGTGCGGATTATTGGATGCTGCGCAACAACTTCTTTGAGTGTTTTTTTGAATATTTCGAAATTAAAACCTTCATTTTCAAATTGTTGTATGGGACTTAATATATAGACGCCATCGTCTAATAAGGAATGGAAAATTAGTCCTTTTTGAATGCCGCCCATTGGAAATACCGCTTCCCAATTTTCCGTATCAATTCCTTTCTTGGTTGCTTCCGCAATTATTTGTTCTTGTAGCGTTGTAAATTCCTGAGAAATTGAGGTTCGTTGTTTTATAATTTCTGGAACATTACTCTTGCATTCGATGGTTTTTACCAAGGTTTCAATCGTAGGATTTGCATATAAATTCGCAATCGAAAAGTATCCTTCACCAAAAACCGTATTCATTTTGTTTATCAACTGAATTGCTTTGATAGAATCTCCACCAATCGCAAAGAAATCATGTGCAATTCCAAGATCTTCTCTTTTAAAATACAGGTTCCAAATGCTGACAATACTTGCTTCCAGCTCGTTTGTGGGCGCTTTGTATTGATCTGTATCAACCAAGATACTTCCTTCCAAGTTTAGAAGTGCTTTTTTGTCAATTTTACCATTGAGCGTCAACGGCATTTCATCTATTTGAATGAAATGATTTGGAATCATGTAACTCGCCAACATTGCTTTGAGCGCAGTTTCAAGTTTTTGAACGTTTTGCGGTGCTGTTGCTGTAAAATACGCAACTATATTTTTTTCATTGGAAGCACCTTCTACTATTAAGATGGCTCCTTTTTCAATGGATTCTATTTTGAGTAAGGCATGTTCTATTTCCCCTAATTCTATTCGATATCCTCTAATTTTTACCTGATTGTCATTTCTGCCGAAAAATTCAATTTCACCATTGGCATTCCAACGTCCCAAATCGCCTGTTTTGTAGAGTTTTGTTCCTGTTTGAAATGGATTTGGAACAAACTTTTCGGCGGTCAATTCGGGTTGATTCAAATAACCTTCCGCCAAACCATCGCCACCAACACAAATTTCTCCAATCACTCCAAACGGAAGCAAGTTTAATGCTTCATTTACGATGTAACATTGTGAGTTTGCAATTGGAGCACCAATAGGAATTGAAAGATCATTCTCCGCCAGATTTTCAATTTTATACCAAGTGGAAAATGTGGTGTTTTCCGTTGGCCCGTATCCGTTTTGCATACTGACATCCGGATAGAGTTCATTGAATTTTTTAGTATGTTTTACCGATACACGATCGCCTCCACAAATAACATATTTTAAATTCGCTAGTCCCGAAAGTTCAAAATCTACCAACGAATTGAACAATACGGGCGTAATAAAAAAGCTCGTGATTTTGTTATCAATGATAAACGTATTTAGCTTTTGTAAGTCTAGAAATAAACTTTTACTTGCAATGTATACCGTAGCGCCATTCAGTATCGGCATGTAGATATCAAACGTAGAACCGTCAAATGAGAAGTTGGATAATCCTAAGAAGTTATCTTCTTCCTCCACAGTGATATAGTTGGTATTTTTCACCAATCGCACAACACCTCTATTCGTGACCATCACACCTTTTGGGACTCCCGTAGAACCGGAAGTATATGCAATGTATGCCAACCGATTTTTTATGGATAAAGCTTGTAAATTTTCGGCGCTGTATGCTTCTTTTTCAAATTCAAGATCAATGACAAACATGTTTCCACTGAAATAATCTATTTCAAAAACATGATCGGTATCTGTGATTAGTAATTTTGGATTGATGTCTTGTAAAATATATTCTAATCTCGATTTTGGCGATTCTGCATCTATTACAGCATATACACAACCTATCTTTAAAATTGCCAACATTGCTACAATTGCTTGCTCATTTCTGCTTGCCAGAATCCCAATAAAATCGCCTTCTTCAAGTTGATGCGTTTCCACTAAACAATGTGCTAATTGATTCGCTGCTGCATTTAATGCTTCATAGGTAAATTCCAGTGATTCAAATACTAATGCTTTATGATTTGGTGTTTTTACTACTTGCTCTTCAAATAAGGAAATGATGGATTTCTCTCTAGGATATGCAATCGTAGTTTGATTGAGTTCTTCGTAAACAAGCTGCTTTTCGGCTGGTGTAATTACTTCTAGTGTGACAATTTCCGCAGTAGCGTTTTGCAATGCTTCACGTAAGAAAATCGTATAGTTCTCTAAAAACTGAACAAACATTTCTTTTTCATAGACATCCGCATCGTAGATGATTTCTATGGTGAGTTTGTTTTCATATTCGCGCACGTGAAATTCGATATCGTATCGTACTGCTTTGTTTTGAATTGCTTTTAGAAATGGTACTTCTTGCTGTTCTAACTCAGTATCTTGAGAACCGTAATAGGTTAGAGAAACATCAAATAGCGGATTTCTAGAAATGTCACGTTTTAGTTGTAATTCTTCTATTAATTGATTGAAAGGATACGGAAATTCGATGGCATTGAAGTATGCGTCTTTTTCCTTTTTTAAGAAAGAAGCAAAGGTTTCGCCATTTTCAATTTTTGTTCGTAGCGGAAGCATGTTTACGTAGAAACCAATTTGATTTTCTAAATCGGCATGATTTCTTCCTGCAATGGGCGTTCCAATAGTAATGTCTTTTGTATTGCTATAGATGCTTAACATCAGTTTTAAAGATGCTACAACTCCTGTAAATAAGCTTACGCCAGCTTTATCTACAAAGGCTCGTAAGGTATTCGTCAGTTCAGAAGAAAAGTCAATGGCAAGATTGTTCCCGTTATATGATTTTACTTCCGGTCTTCTTTTAGTACTCGGTAAGTTGAGTAATGGAACTTCTTCTGCAAATGTGTTTAACCAATATTTTTTGTTTTCTTCATTCGTACCGTTTTCGTTGTTTTTTACTTCCCAAGCCGCAAAATCTTTGTATTGGATGCGCAACGTTTTTTCAGTCGCGGTTGGATGTTTGTAAAACGAGAATACTTCTTCTTGTAAAACACCTATCGACCAGCCATCACTGATAATATGGTGCATGTTAAAGTAAAGAATGTATTGCTCTTCTTGCGTATGAATGAATCCGGCTGTTAGTAATGGTCCTTTTTCAAGATTGAAATTTTTTGTAAATTTTTCTTTGAGAAAGTTAGTGATGACGGTTTCTTGATCTTTTGTATTGCGAACATCCACATATTCCAGCGTAAAATCAATCGCCTCTGCTGGAACAATCCATTGTTTAATGATTCCTGCTTCATTAGGTTTAAAAACCGTTCTGAGTATTTCATGCTTTGCAATCGTTTGTTTGATCGCCGTTTCAAACGCTTTGAAGTCAATTTTTTCATGAATATAAATTGCCGCTGGCATGTTGTATGCCAAGCTATTTTTGTCATGTTGCGCGGTAATCCAAAGTCTGTATTGCGCAGAAGACAAGGCGTAGTTTTCAGCAATTTCGCATACAGGTATTTCCATACCAGCATCCGCAATGGCTAGCGATTTCAGGTATTGAATGAGTGCTAGTTTTGAAGCTTTAATTTCTTGAATTACTTCAGCAGGCACTTTCGATTGATAGGAAACTATTTCAAGGTTTTCACCGTTAAGTTTCAAGTCAATTCGCAGCTGTTTTAATTTTGAAATTATACTTTTTGCTTTCTCCATTTCCACTATTCGTAGGTATTACTTTTGGATTGTATTTTTTGTGCACTTCATTGTAGAAGAAGTTACGTCCTTTTTTAAATGATGATTCTATCTACAACTTCTGCAGCGTTTGTATCCGTTTGTTCTATAACTAACTTCGCCAAGTGTTGAATTGTAGGCGCATCGTATAAGTCTTTGATTTTCATCTTATAACCAAATACTTTTTGAATGCTGTTTCCGAGCTGAATTACTTTCATGCTGTGTCCGCCCAATTCAAAAAAGTTGTCTTTGATGCCAATAGGTGAAATGCCCAGAATGGTTTCCCAAATATTGACAAGCTTCCCTTCTACTTCATTTTCTGGAGCTACGTAAACTTTTCGGATGATGTCTTTGATGCTTACTTCTGGAAAAGCTTTGTGATTTATTTTTCCGTTTGAAGTTAACGGCATTTCTTCCATAGCTACATAAAAGCTTGGCACCATGTATTCAGGAAGTTTTTGTTGTATAAACTCTTTTAAAGTAGGTTTATCAATAGTTTTTGTAGCGGTGAAATACACCACCAACACTTTTTCTTGATTGATTTCCTTTAGCGTCACTACCGTATTTGTAATTTCGTTGGAAAATTGAGCAATCGTGTTTTCTATTTCGCCCAGTTCTATACGATATCCTCTGAGTTTTACTTGACGATCGATTCTACCTAAGAATTCAACATTTCCATCGGGTAACCAACGTGCTAAATCGCCCGTTCTGTACATTTTGGAAGTTTCATCAAAAGAATTTTTAACAAATTTTTCATTGGTCAATTTTTCTTGATTTAGATAACCAATTGCCAATCCTGTTCCTGAAATACACAATTCTCCTGCAACTCCTATCGGTTGTAATTGATTGGATACTGGATCTATAATAAACAGTTTTCTGTTTGCAATTGGTTTTCCTATCGGGACTAATTCTGTAGCCGTATTGATTTTATAATAGCTTGCACAAACGGTACTTTCTGTGGGTCCGTAAGTATTATAGATGTTGAATTTTTGGTATAAATTATCAATTTGTGATGGTTTTAAAAGATCGCCACCACTGATGAGAATTCTAAATTTTAAGTCGTATTCCGTATGGTGTTCGTTTAAAAATTGCAACACATACGGATTCGTGCTTAATATTGAAACGTGTTGTTTTTCACATTCAGCGATGAACGAATTTAGATCGTTTCTGTCTTTTTGAATGATGAGTTCGCCGCCAGTTATCAGAATTGGAAAAATTTCTTCGATGGAAGTATCAAATGCAATACTTGCTTGTTGTATGATTTTGTCTTCGCGTGAAAGTTCAAAATGATTTTTGAAAGTGGTCACATAATCCGAAAAACTTTCTTGACAAATCATTACTCCTTTCGGATTTCCTGTGGTTCCAGACGTGTAAATGATGTATGCGATGTCATTTTTAGATCTTGAAAGCGTTACATTTTCTGAAATAGCTGCTGTTTTTACTGCTTCATAGTCACGCATCACTTCTGCATCGAGAATGACCTTACAGTTGCTATCATTTTTGATGTATGCAACACGTTCTTCCGGATATTCCATGTCAATTGGTACATAGACGGCACCTGTTTTTAGAATTCCTAAGATGGCAACTATTAATTGTTCCGTTCTTTCTAACCGAACACCTATAAAATCGTTACACGTAATTTTATGGTTTTCAATTAAATAGTTTGCTAACTGATTCGCTTGTGCATTTAATTCTTTATACGTAAGTGTTCGCGTTTGACTTCGGACAGCAATATGATTTGGCGTTTTTAGCACCTGATTTTCAAACATTTCTATGACAATATCGTCGTCGTAATCTACTGTGGTATTATTAAAATCAGTTAGTAAACAGGATTTTTCATCTGCAGTAAGATATTGTAAATCAATAATTTTTTGATCTGTATTTGTGATGGCAGTTTCCATCAATTCTTGATAATGTGAAATCATTTGATCTATCCAAAACTCATCGTAGATATCCGTATTGAATTCTACCTGTAATGCTAAATTTTCTTTTTCTACGAAAGTAAAACTTAGGTCAAATTGCGATGTATTGCGTTCCGTTGGATATGGTTCAATGGTGATTCCTTCTAGATTATTTTTTGGTTGAATACTTTTTAATTGTTCATGATTTTGCAATACCACCATCACATCAAACAATGCTGATCGTGATGTATCTACTTTTAGATTTAGTTTGCTTACCAATTCATCAAACGGATAATTTTGATGTTCATACGCTGCTAATAAGGTTTCTTTTTGACGCGCCAACACTTCAGAGAAACTGTTGTTTCCGTCAAGTTGCGTACGAATTGCCAAAGTGTTTAGATACAATCCTAGTTGATTTTCCAAATCTGGATGCGCTCTGCCAGCAATTGGCGTTCCGATGATGATGTCTTCTTGTTTGGTATATCTGTAAAATAACGTATTGATCCCTGATAGCAAGGTCATGAATAATGTTACTTCATGTTGTCTTGAAAATTTTTCGAGTTTGCGTAAGAAAGCAGCTGATAATTGATAGTGTTTCGTTTTCCCATGATGTGTCTGCACACTTGGTCGTTTTTTGAAACTTGGCAAATCCAGTACGGGAAGTTCTCCTTGAAATTGTGACAGCCAATAGTCTTCTGATATCTTATAGGCATCTTTTTGTAGTTCGGATGCTAACCAAACTACATAATCTTTATATTGAATTGTTAATTTGTTCTTTTCAACTACTTTTTTAGTAACGAACGCGTTGTATATTTCTGTGAATTCTGCAATCAATAGTTCCATTGACCAACCGTCAGAAATAATGTGATGTATGGTAACTACTAGCAATTGCGCTTCTATGCCTGTTTTGAGTAGTGTGACATATAATAAAGGCCCATTTTCTAGATGGAATGTTATGTTTTGCGCTTTTTCTAATTCGTTATGAATTGTCGTTGTATCGCTGGTCGCAATTGTTTTTTCTTCTAAATGAAACCTTGCTTCTTTTTCTGATAAAACGTATTGAAATACTTCGTTACTTGCGGTTGTTTTGAAAACCGTTCTTAGTATTTCATGACGCGAAATGAGTTTGTTGAACGTGTCTTTTACTACAGTTTCATCAACCTTTCCTGTTAATTTTACAACACCAGAAATATTGTAAGCTTCTTTTCCAGATTCAAACTGACTTAATACCCAAATTCTTCTTTGTGAAGTGGTCAATGGATATTTTTCTGCGAAAGCCGTTTTTGGTATCGAATGGTATTCTTTTTGGACTAATTTTTCTTTGATTGCTTGAATGGTAGGCGTTTCTAAAAATGACTTTATAGAAATACTTTTGTGTAATTGCTTGTATATTTTATTGATTACCTGACCCACTAATAAACTGTGTCCGCCAAGTTCAAAAAATGTATTTGTGACTCCAATCTGGTCAATTTCTAAGACTTCTTCCCATATAGCAACCAATGCTTTTTCAAGGTCGGTTTTTGGTGCGATGTATTCGGCTTTCGCCAGATGAGTCTCTGAAATACTCGGTAGTTTTTTGGTATCTATTTTACCATTTGGAGTCAATGGCATGGCGGAAATTGGCACATAATACGCTGGAATCATGTATGTTGGCAACTTTTCTTGCAGATATCCCAGAATCGCATCCGCATGAATAGTTGCTTTTGCGACATAATACGCAACTAATATTTGCGAATTCTTGATGGTTTCAACAAGTATTACCACTTGTTCTATTTGAGTTGAATACGCTCGTATTTTGGCAGCTATTTCTGCTAATTCTATACGATATCCTCTAAGTTTTACTTGCGAATCTTTTCTTCCTAAGAAGCTAATGTTGCCGTCGGGAAGCCATTTTGCGATATCGCCTGTATCATACATGCGTTCATCTTCTTTGAACGGATTGGCTACAAATTTTTCTGTTGTTAAATCTGGATGATTCAAATATCCTTTTGCAACACCTAAACCACCAATGTATAGTTTTCCTGAAACTCCTATAGGTACAGGTTGTAAATAGGAATCCAAAATATACACTTGCGAATTTGCAATGGCTTTTCCAATAGGAATGCTTGTGTATCTTTTCTGTGTCAGTTTGTATGTAGTACTATACGTCGTGTCTTCCGATGGTCCGTAAAGATTTCGGGTAGTTATTTTTGTGGTTTGCAATTTTTCAGCAATGTCAACTGGAAAAGCTTCTCCTGCCAAGTTAATTGCTGTTACATTTTTAAGCGTATGTCCTTCATCTAATAGTGCTCGCATACTTGATGGAACCGTATTGATAAGAATGTTTTGATCTTCTTTTAAATGAGCACCAATTTCAAGTGCATTTTGAAGTAATTTTATTTTTTTCCCTGTTGATAAGGTGTAAAAAATCTCAAAGACCGATAAATCAAAACAGTGGGAAGTGACCGCATATACAACCTCAACGTGATCATTTTTGAACTCTTCTTTTGCCCAACACACCATCGCTACTGCATTTTGATGTGTAATCATCACTCCTTTAGGATTTCCCGTAGTTCCCGAAGTATAAATGATATAGGCTACATTGTTTGCATGTGATTGCGCTGCTAAGTTTTCTTCCGAATAGTGTTCCTTTTGTGATGAAAATTCACGGAACGCTTTTTCATCGATCACAAATTTACAGTTGCTATCATTTTCTATGAATGTAATTCGTTCGTTTGGATAACTCGTATCTATAGGAACATACGTTGCTCCCGTTTTTAGTACCGCGAGCAATCCTATGAGTAAGTTGGGTGTTCTTTCTAGTTTGACACCTACAAAATCACTTGTGGTAATATTTTGTGTTGTTATCAAATAATTCGCAAAGCTATTTGCCTGCGCATTTAATTCTTCGTAGGTAATCGCACTATTTTCATGGTGTAAAGCAAGTGCTTTTGGTGTTTTTTTTACTTGATTTTCAAAAAGTTGGACTAATGTCTCATCAAGCTGGAAATCAATAGTTGAATTATTAAAATCATAACAAATTTTGTTTTTTTCGGTTCTTGTTAGTATTCCTATTTTAACGGTTTCTTCGTGTAGAATTGTTTCTAAATTGAGTATCCAATCTTTAAAATTTTGCAAAAAATGCGTTGCGGTATATTCCGAAACGAAGCTTTCTGTATAGGTGATGGATAGTACTACGCTTTCTTCTCTTTTGTTGATTTGAATTGAAAAAGGAAATGCAGTATTTGGTGTGTCGCTGTATAGAAACAATCCGTAAGGTGTGTATTTTTCAAAAGCAGATTTTTGCAATGCATCCTGCGTATACATACGGTATTTGTATACCGCTTGAATTTCTTCTTTTGTTTCTTTTAGATAGTTTTTTAAGGTTTTTCCTAAAGGGTTTAGAGAATTAAATAGTAATGGCTTCTCATTTTGAACTTCGTTAGAATATACAAGCGTTGTGGTTTCAAAATAACGTTTCAACAAGACATTGAAGATTGTTAAAAACACAGTAAACTCTGCCATTTCATTACCATTAGTCAACTTTTGAAAGTATCCCAATTGATGCTTTAAAATGGTGCATTCAGAGGTTGTTCGCACTGTATACGACTGATCGTTTACAATGGCAAATGCGCTTAATTTATCAACCCAATAATTCGTTGTGATTTTTTGTTCTAATGAACCCATAAAGGTACGCTTCTATGTTGTGTAGATTTAAAAATTGCACCTGTTTAGTACAAGTGGTTTTTATAGAATATTTTAGTCTTAATAATGGAAATTTGATGTAAGTTTATGTGCGCTAAAAAACCTATTTTCGATACGATTTTCTGTCGAAAATCATTCGAATTGACGATTTTTTAGTTTGAATTAGGTCAAATTGAGTAATTCAATTCATTCGAACTCTGGTCAAGTATGTAAATAAATTTGATGTATACGTCCAAATCAATACTAAAGGGGAAATGCAAAGCCATGATGTATGGGGGAAAATTGTAAAACTTTATTTTTTGTTGTAAAATATGTTTTGGTTTACAGCTTCGCTACACTCAGTCACATTTGCCGAGTGTTGGATAAGGTTTTTTGAGCACTTTTATGATGCGTAAACATGATATACGTGTGCATTTATTAGAGGAGTAAATATATAACAAGTCAACTATAAAAAAAAGAAAAATGTAGAATCATTCTGTTTGAATTCATCCAGAAGAATCTGATACTACTTGTTCATTTATTTAAACCATATTTTTTATTTCTGCAGAAGCTGTTAAAAACCTCAGTATGAATTTCATATGTTACGCGTAGTATCAGTTTTTTTTAATTGATATGTTATGCTTCTAACAGTACTCCTTTATTGTGTTTGTTGGCTTCTATGTAAAATTGATTCGCTACTGCCATGTCAAAAACGGCTAATCCCATAGGATTGAACATGATGATTCCTTCTTTTTTGATATGGTCATTGAATAAGTATTCAGCCATAGTTATGGTATCTTCTTTTTGAAGTCCTTGGTTGAGATGCATCATTTCTATGTCGGTTGTTTCTCTACAGACTTCTTCCCAATTGTCAACAATAACTACATCTGTATGCGCTAAGAACGCATCTTTGTAATCTCGCAAAGAAACATTTAAGTGTAATGAGTTTGGTTTTGGCTTTTCGTCAATATACGGAGATTTTGAAACGGTACACGTACAAAAAATGTCAGCATCTACAAATGCTTCATTCCAGGTATTGGTTACTTTCACTTTTTCTTTGAGTTCTGACGGAATGTTTTCAGCAACATTCGGATTGAGATCATATAGATAATACGTAGCTATTTTATCTCCAAATAATGCTTCCATCATTTCCAAGTGCATTTGACCAATGGGTCCAAAGCCAGTAATTCCTACGGTTAAGTTTTCGGAATTGTTTGTGTTGATGTATTTGTCCATGATAGCACCCGTAACACTTGCCGTTCTTACTGCACTTACATACGGTGTATTGATAATTGCATACGGAACTCCTGTAGATTCTTCATTTAGAATGATGGTAGAGTGTGCTCTTTTGATGTTTTTTTCAATGTTTTTCGGAAAACTTGCAATCCATTTGATTCCTGCAACATCAATGTCGCCACCTATATACGCTGGCATCGCAATAATTCTGTTTTGTAAATCTTTGTATCTTAAATACGGTTTGATAGGTTGGCAAAAATCGCCTTCGTCAAATGTTTTAGACGCTTTGTATATTTCTCCAATGAGCGTATTCCAATTTAATTTTAATGATTTTACGTCTGAGTCTCCTAAGTATTTCACAGTGTATGTTTTAATTAAAGTTTATGATAAGTATACATTGTCCATATATGATTTCCCATCATCAGGACTGATTATTAATGCTTTTTTATTTGGGTTTTGTTTCATGTATTGTTTCGCTGCAGCGTATACAGCTCCTGTGGAAGCGCCTCCGAAAACCATTTCTTCTTCAAGTAAGTCTTTACATCCTTGAATGATTTCGTTTTGAGGTAAAATCATTACCGTATCAATACTTGCACTTTGAATGTGAATCGATGAAATGCTTGATCCAATTCCTGAGAGTGTTCTTTTATGAACTTCTTTCTTAAAAACTAATGATCCCTGAATATCTACAGCAATGATGTCGATGTTTGGAAATTTTTCTTTTAATTTTTTAGATAATCCCGTAATGGTTCCACCAGTGCTTACCGCTACAAATAGTGCGTCTAATTCAGAGAAATCATCACAAATTTCTTGTCCTAAACCATAGTAATAACTTGCTGGATTGTTTGGGTTTGTATATTGATTTGGATGAAAGTGATTCGGATTGTACTTTTTGTATTCTTCTATGTGCGAGATTCTACTTAAAAGATAACCGCCATGCTGATCTTTTTTATCAATTACCACCACATCTGTAGCAAATAATCGCAACATTCGTAGTTTTTCTTGGGGCGTGTATTTATCAACAACTGCAATAAACTTAATGCCCAAGTATCTGGAAATCATAGATAATGCTATTCCAAAGTTTCCAGAAGAAGACTCTATAATAGTATGTTTTTCAGATAGTTGATTGTTGATGATAGCATTTTTTAAGATATGAAATGCAGGGCGTACTTTGATACTACTTGCAAACTGAAAAGCTTCTTGTTTTATGTATAAACCCTTGGTATTGATAAATTCCAATAATGGTGTATTCCCTATTTGTTTTTCAATTTGTTCTAGTTTTTCAAAGATATCGTTTGATGAAACTAAAGATTCGTTCTCTTTTTTCATTTTGAATGACTGGTGTAAAATGTTGTTAATCTTTAATTCTCGTCGCTACCATAAGATAAAGGCAGTTTACGTCCTGCATTCAGCCATAAAATGATACTGAATACTGGAATATGAAAAGAATTGTTTGAATAAATACTATTAATTAACTATCAATGAGGTATGCGTATCATTGTAGCAAAACTGAGGGAAAGGTTTTATGAAGCAACTTTTATGCGTGTGTAGGAATTGCATTTTCTAAACACAAATTGATAAATTTCTCTAATGGTTGAACGTGCACTTCTTCCTCGTCCCATTTGTTTTCGAAATCTTCAATTACATGATGAACACCTGCTAGTTTTCCATTTTTGTATTCTCTTACGATAGGATGTAAAAACGCACTTTGATCTGCATTTGCAATATCATCTCTATGCACTCTTGATACATTGAAAATGTCTGCTGCTTTTTTGAAAACTTCGTGTCCATATTCTAAGGTTACAATAAAATAATGATCTTTGTCTTTGCAGTAGGTATCCATTGCATAATCAATAGGAATGTTATGAATGTACTCTACATTGTCATTTTCTTTATCAATTACTATGGTATCTCCGATAAATCCAAATTGTTGCCAAAGTGCCGAAGTTCTGTTCACATTACCAATGATTTCTTTTGTGATCGTCGTAGATGCTAATTCTAAAGATTCTGTTGGCCAGTTTACATTGTTTTCATCTTTGTCAAGAATATGGAACAAACATTTGCTGTTGTATCTGAATCCGTGAATGAACCCTGAGGTTGATTTTTTGAAGTCGCGCATTTGCGTTACTGCTCCTGCAAAGTATAATCCTTCAACATTGGTAGATTCCCAGTTTGATTTCTGATTGGGGAATCTGTCCATAATCGTCATTTCAGGTGTGGCGCTTTCATCAAACATAGTAGTATCAAATCGGAATCCTGAACACACAATGATTTCATCATATACCAATTCTTCTACTTCGCCATTTGCATGTCCGTAATGTATGTTTACAAAATATTCTCCATCTACTTCTTTTATTTCCTCAATGTTTCCGTCAATAATTGCATTTTGAGATTTTAATTGATAGGTATCTAAAAAGTTGTTATTCACCGCTCGTAAATGTCCTACAAAGTGTGTTTTCCAAGCTAATTTTAATGGTGTCGGACTACATACATGAATTTTTGCTGCTGTTGGCACTAAATTGTCAGCAGTTTCAAATCCTGAGTTTCCTTTTCCTATAATTAATACTCTTTTATTGATGAAGTCTTCTGGATCTACGGAAGTATTCACATACGTTTTACAGTTTTCTATTCCTTTTATTTTTGGAATGAATGGCGTGTTTACACCTGTAGCCATGATTAATTTTTCACAGGTATATACGGTACCGTTTTCTGTTTCTATACGGAAGTCTCCATCTTTTGAAATCTTAGAAACTTTGGCGTCATAAGCTACTTTTATCTTGTGTTTTGTAGTGTAATCTCTGAAGTAATTTACGATATCATCTGCGTCTGGGAAATATTCTTTGGTATATTCTTTAAATAGCGGCGCATGTTCATCACTTAGAAGTGAATTCCAGTCATATCGTAAGTTGATTTCGTTATCATCAAAACCTGTATATATTTTGTTGATTGAGATTAACTGTCGGTGTCTCGGAAAGTACTCAAACGTATGTCCCGCATGCGCTGCTTTTTCTAAGATCAGGTAATCCATATTATTTTTTTCTAAATAATACGCTAGCTGTAAACCTCCTGGTCCAGCACCAATGATAATTATTTTTTTGTTCATAGCTTTTTACTTTTTAAGCTTTACTAATTAATTTGTTTTTATTTCTTTTATTTCAATGTCATCAATCTTGGTATCGGATGCAATATGAACTGCATACGCAGCATTGAAATGTAGTTTTTGTAGAAACCATTCTTTGTTTTCAAATATTCCGTGTGTCTTTTCAATGGTTACCTCATCTAGTTTGACGGTAATTCCTCTGCCATCGGCTTTTAGTAAGCTTTCTTTTGCTGTCCAATAAGCATAGAATTGTTGCAGTGAATTGTTAGCAAGTAAGATAGTTAGCCATTCTTTTTGAGAGAATATATGTTTGAAATCTTGGATGTCAATGTCTTTAATTTCCTCAATGTCAACTCCGACTGTATTTTGGTTTGAAAAAGCGCACATGACATACGCTCCTGAGTGTGAAATATTGAAATCTGGTTTTTGTTGTAAGTAAGGGCGATTGTGACTTGTGTATTCCACAGCAGTCAAATCGATTTCTTTATATCCTAGTAACTTCATTCCTTCTACCACTAATAGTTTCCCCAATAGTTTTGCCCATTGGTCTTCTACTCTTCTGTAGCGCAGAATAGTACTATGCAATGGTTTGGGTATTTTGTTGAGATACGAAGTAAAGTTTTTGGTGGTATCTATTTTACACCAAAGGATATGGATCATATTATATATAATTCTTTTAAAATTGGTTATTCAGCTAGTACAGATTCTAGCTTTCCTCCAATTTTGTATTCTAGTGTTTTTTCACCGTATAAACGTTCCGCATCAACGCCGATAGATTTGCAGTGTTCTAAGATTCTGTTTGATTCTACAATTGGGAACGATTCGTCTGTGTATTTGATAGAACTGATATATTTTAACCAAGGTTCCATCCCCATTGCGTAAATGAATACGTGTTTTGGACTGAAAATATCAATCAACGATTTACATTCGTCATAATCAGAACCTGAAAGTCTTCTGGTTTGATCTTTGTTTCTGTCCATCGTATTTGGAAGTAACGGACCGTATAACCATGATAATGGCGCACCTTCACATTCCATCCCTGCAAATAATACATCCACATCTCCGTACATTTCTTGAATTCGGCTGTATAGTTTTGGTTCAATATTACAAGAATCTGCTACGAATAACATTTTGTAGTTGTCTACAAAGTTCACCATGTGACAAAGTTTACTACGTACATCTAAGTCCGAGTGTTCGCCTAAGAACGGAATTCCTGTGATAGTACAATCTTGAAAATGCAAGGTTTCTAATTCTCCAATTTCAATAATGTTATCAAAGCCTATTTTTTCTAACATGAGTTTGATATTCGGATCTTGTAATCCGCCACCATTACTTTTCGGAACGATTATTTTTTTGATCTTGTGTCGAATTCTCAATAAGGTTTCAAAAAGGATGTGATCTTGATGATTGTGTGTAATGAGTACATAATCTATTTCTTCTGGTAAGTCCGAATAGGTATATCGTGAGATATCCGATTCGTATCCGTAACTGATTACAGGATCTACCAACACACAGGTATTTTTTGTTTCGGCAAGTATAGAAGCATGACCAAAATATCGTGTCAATACACCGTCACCATTGTAAGGTTCGTATTTTTTAGGCGCTTCTTTTGTAAAGAATGTTTTGAATAACGGCTCTTGTTCATCCGTAATGTTGAACAATGCTTTTAGTTCTCCATAAGCTCTTGGCTTGCGCTCTGCTTTGAATAATTCGTCAATAGCAGTTGATTTTAATGGAATGTTAAAGTTCAGCACATTCGGAGCTGGCAATCGTGGCGTGCTTAATACAAACGAACGCGAATCATCGTCTTCTATCCGAAATAGGTTTACAGATTGTATGGATTCATTATAAAACTTCGAAGCGTAAAGTAATGGCTCAAAGAAACGAAAGGAAGCATTGTTGTTTAAGTCATAAATTAATTCAACCAAACCTCTTAGTGATTCTGGCACTTTTTCATATAATGGCTCTAGCGAATATCCGGTAGCTTCATTAGCGAGTAATTCGTTTAATTCTGCAATGGCGTCGCAAAGTTCAAATTGAAGTGCACAGTTTTTGATTGTTCTATCGCGTAATTCCTGAATTTCATCCACACGTTTTCCATCGTAATCAATAAATGGTCCGCCTAACATTTTTGGCGTTTTTACTGCTGCTGCGTGAATTCGTGGATTTTGAATGTACGAATCA
Organism: uncultured Kordia sp.; assembly: GCA_964351775.1. Lineage (GTDB taxonomy): Bacteria > Bacteroidota > Bacteroidia > Flavobacteriales > Flavobacteriaceae > Kordia. The sequence goes on from CAYGPQ010000057.1 coordinate 17,040, forward strand.
ATGATTTTTAAATGTCTGTTTTTAATATTTAATGCTGCTGTTGCTGGACTTATAAGATGCGACCAAGCATACCAGCCTTCAACTAAGGTTTCTACAGCCAAATTAGCAACAACATACACTTCATCATGATCTTTGATTTCTTCCGATGTGTTTTTCATTTTATGTTAATTTAAATTATAATTGATTTTATTTTTTATCTATTAATTATTGAGCAATTCATTGAGCTTACTTTTTATTTTGTATGCCAATTCTTTTCCATTTTCATCTCTAATCATTGTATGATGATCTCCTTTTGCGTGAATAAGGTGTACATCTTGATTGAAATGATCCCAACGTAAATAATCGGAATCTTCCGAAACTTCACGTTCACTTTTGACAAGAATCATATTTTTGATTGTTTCCTTTACCGCATGTTCTATACTTATATTGGCAATGAATAGTTTAAAAATTCTTCCCATAGAATTTATATTACTAGGCAATTCTACATGGTATTCTTGCATATATTCCATAATCATTTCCCATGATTTGTTGGCATCTTTGGTATCTAAACGATTGGCTAATACCGTTTCCCAACCTTTGATTAATTTGTTTTCTTGTCCCGTATTTTTGATGGCATCACTAATTCCTGCAATGGCAGTTGTTTTTACGGCTGCTTCCGACATGGCTTCTTCTTCTTTCATATAAGCCGCTTGGTCTAATAAAACTCCAATGACTTCCGCTTCTATTTTTTCTAATTGTTTTGCCATTTCATAGACAACACTTCCTCCAAAAGAGTATCCTACCAAAATATACGGTCCTGTTGCTTGTACTTGTTGAATGCGCTCAATATTTTTTGCCGCTATTGCTTCCATACTAGTAAGTACATCTTCTCCATCGAAGATTCCTTCCATTTCTATTCCATATACTGGATTGTCATTGCCAAATTCTGCAGCAAAACTTTCCAACACAAAACTTGTTCCTCCAAGTGGCGGAATCATAAATATTGGAGTATCGTTACCTTTTGACTGGAATAATACCAAGTGTTTATCAGCTTCTTGATGTCCCAATTTGTTGCAGTGAGTAACTATTTTTTCTAGAGAAGTTATGTACCCATTCGCAATTTTTTCAATAGTTTCTGCTTTGTAACGTTTGCTATCGTAACTCCAATTGAGTTGTAAGCAGCCATTTTGAATCAAGCTATTGATGACTAATTTATTGGTATGTGTATTAGAATTTCCAATGTCTGTTCCTTTAGATTCACTTGCAAAACCTATCAAACTTTCTGTATGTTCTTCCGTACTGAAACTATTTTCAAAGTTTCCTAAGTAGTTGAATACGATTTCTTTTTGGAATGTTTCTAACGTATTTCGCACTTCTTCTGAAGGCGATAAATGTCGCAATACTCCAAAACCAATTCCTTTGTTTGGAATGTTTCTGATGGTATTTTTTGTAGTATTGATAATCGTTTTAAAATTTTCTTCGTTAGGAATCACAAGACTTACAGGATATATTGTTGTAAACCAACCGACGGTTCTGTTGATATCAATTCCTTCAAACAATTCTTCGCGTCCGTGTCCTTCTAAAGCAATAACTACATTTGAAGCCGTTATCCAATCTTTACACGCCAATGCCAACGCACTTAATAAGATATCGTTGATTTCGGTTTGATATGCCTGATTTACATCTTGCAGCAATGATTTGGTATCATCCACGTTGAGTCGAACACTATATTCTTTTGTTTCCTGAAAATTGATCAGTTTGTCATATTCATAATCTACAGGTACATTGGTGTAGTTTGAGACCACATTTTTCCAATATAAATATTCAGAAGCTAAGGTTTCAGAGCCTGCATATTCCGTTAATTTTTCTGTCCATTGACGATAGGAAGTTCCTTTTTCTGGTAAGTTAACAGTTTGTCCATGTTGAATACTTTCTAAGGCAGTTGTCAAATCTTCCAGCAATATTCTCCACGAAACACCATCTACCGCTAAGTGATGCACTGTGATAAAGAACCTGTTTTCTTCTTCCGTTTCAGGCGTTTTCATCAAAACTGTTCGCACCAATTCGCCATTGAAAATATCTAAACTTGCTTGATATTTTTCACAGATATCATCAATTGCAGCTAAGGATTCTATTTCCGTAGTGATTAAACTCGGTAATTCCGTTGTATATACTTGCTCAGGAAATGATTCGTTATGGATTGTTGTATATCCAAATCGTAGTGCATCATGATGTGCAATTAATTGTTGCAAGGTACTTTTTAAGACTTCTGACGAAACTTTTTTCGAGACTTTTAATAGTACCGATTGATTGTAATGATTGTACGCTTCGTATTTTTTATGAAAGAATTCTTTTTGAATTGGATGTAAAGGTACCATGCCTTCTAAAAGACCTACTTCTTGTATCGCCGTAACATTACTTTTTAAATGCTGCGTGATTTTATAAATGGTTTGATGACTGAAAATATCCTTCACCATATAATTATATCCTGCCGACTTACTACTACTTACCAGCTGAATTGCTAGGATAGAATCGCCTCCTAATTCAAAGAAATTATCGTGGATTCCTATTTTTTCCACCTTGAGTAATTTTTGCCAAATTTGTACCAATCCAATTTCAGTTGCTGTGGTTGGTGGCACATACGTATTTGTTGGAGCAGTATTTGCTTCTGGCGCTGGTAATTTCTTTCTATCGATCTTTCCATTACTCGTTAACGGAAATGATTCTAAAATTAAGAACGCTCTTGGAACCATATAATCTGGAAGTTTTTCCAGCAATCTGTTTCGTACTTTCTGCGTATCAATTTCGCTTTCTGCTAAAAGATATCCGACGAGTTGTTTGGCTCCTGAAACATCTTCTTTTATGAGTACTATGGATTGTTTTATTTCTTCAAATTCATCTAGTAGAGCTTCGATTTCGTTCAATTCTACTCGATAACCTCTGATTTTTACTTGATGATCTTTTCTTCCGATAAAATCTATTTCGCCCGTAGGCAACCAACGTGCTAAATCGCCTGTTTTGTAGATTCTAACTGATTTTCTGTCCGCAATTGTGGTGGTTACAAACTTGGCTTCCGTTAAATCAGAACGGTTTAGATATCCTCTTGCTAATCCTTTTCCGGCTATGCACAATTCGCCTATAATTCCTATTGGACTTGGTTGATGGTTGTGGTCAAGCACGAAAATTTCGGTATTCCCAAAAGGTTTTCCTAGTGTAATCTTTTCAGAAGCATCATGAATGTCTATTTTTTTGAGCAGTTTTCCAATAGTAGTTTCCGTAGGTCCATAATGATTGTATACATCGCCTTGATACTTGTTGTTTCTTAAAAAAGTCAACATTTCATCTTTCAGCTCTTCGCCACCAAAAATCAAACATTTATTAGGCATGAAAGAACATTCTTTTGATTGCAACGAATACCAATATGACGGCACTACTTTTACACAATCCACATTCAGTGTTGCCATTTTATGTGCATCCGTAATCATGTCTTTCGGTAAGATATGCAATTCGCTTCCGAGTATTAATGGAGGAAAAAGTGCTGTATTTACAATATCTGTCGCAATAGAAGTAATCAACGCAAAGCTTTTACAATAGCGAATATTGGTACTTTCGCAAATACCATGTACATAATCTAATAACGACTGATGCTCAATGAGTACTCCTTTTGGATTTCCAGTAGTTCCCGAAGTATATATTACATATGCCAAGTCAGAAAGAGAAATTTCCACTTCTAGTTTTGATGGTGGAAAGAAATCTGTTTGTATTTCATCTATATAAATGAAAGAGAGTTCATTTGTGTTTGTTAAAGAGAGTTCTGAAGACTTAGTGCTTACTAAGATGTCTGTTCCGATATCCTTCAGAATAAACGCAATTCGTTCTGCTGGAAAAATAGGATCAATAGGAACATACGCTGCACCCGATTTTAGAATTCCTAGCAAGCCAATAATGGTTTCTAAGGAAGGTTCCATACAAATTGGCACGAGCGTTTCTTTTGTCACCCCATGTGAAACTAAGCAATGCGCTACTTGATTCGCTTTTTCGTCTAATTCTTTATAGGTTAATGTTGTTTCTTCAAAAACTAATGCAATCGCTGCTGGATTTTTTTGTGCTTGTGCTTCAAATAAATCAATAATATTTTTATCGTTAGTATACGCTACAGTATTGGAACTAAAAGTCGCTAACAGCAATTCATTTTCACTTTCGGAAAGAATGTCTAGCGTTTCTATGGATTGATCTACATCTTTTAAAACACTCACAATTAAATTCTGGAAGTGTACCGCCATTCGCTTGATTGTTTCTTCTTTAAACAAAGCGGTTGCATAGGTCATCGAAACTGCGATTCCCGAATTTGTTTCTACGGCATTAAAACTAAGGTCAAATTTTGATGCTGTAAAATCTTGTGGCACCATTTCCAATTGACTTTCTCCAAGATTCAACCCAGTAACTTCTTCGTTGTTTTGAAGCGCAAATAAGGTTTGAAATAACGGCGTACGACTTTGATCTCTTTCGATATCTAAATGATCTACAATACGTTCAAAAGGAATGTCTTGATGTGAATATCCTTCCAAACAGGTTTGTTTTACTTGTGCTAATAAAGAGAGAAAAGAGCTATCACTTTCAAATTCGTCTCTCAACACCAACGTATTTATGAAAAACCCAACAAGATTTGCTATTTCTACTTGTTCTCTATTGGCTATGGGTGTTCCGACACTGATATCTGAACTTCCCGTATAGCGATATAATAAGATTTTATAGATACTGAGCAGCGTCATAAATAGTGTTGCTCCGTTTTCTTTTGATAATTTGGTTAGTTTTTGATTGACTTCATCCTCAATCATAAATCGATATGTCGCACCTTCTGTGGAATGAATCGCAGGACGCACATAATCTATAGGAAGTTCTAAGGATTTGATTCCTTGTAATTTATCTGCCCAATACGCGAGTTTATTTTTCAAAACTTCCCCAGAAAGATATTCGCGTTGCCAAATACTATAATCGGCATATTGAATGGGTAATGTTGCCAAAGGCGATGTTTCTCCTTTTAGTAAACTTTCGTAATACGCTTCTAATTCATTGACAAATATTGGAATAGACCAACCATCGGATGAAATATGATGCAGCACAAAAATTAAGATATGATTTGTGTGATCTTCTTTCAATACTGTAACTCGCAACATATAATCATTGGCAAGATCAAATGCTCTTATGGTTTCATTTTCAATGAATTTTTCAACATTTGCTGGCAATTCATCAAAATAGGCAACTTCAAAATCAGTAGCCGGTAAAATATGTTGATAGCCAATTCCTTCATGTTCTTTGATGACGGTTCGCAATGTTTCATGACGTTCGACTAATGCCTTGACGGCTTTCGAAAATACATCTATATCCAATCTGCCTTTGATGCGCATGACTTCTGGCATGTGATACGCAATACTTCCTTGTAATTTATCTACAAACCATAAACGCTCTTGCGCGAAGGATAACGGAATATATTTTGGTCGCTCAGAAACGATTATTGGTGGTACTTCGGATACTTTCCCTTCTGCGATGGTAATTGCCAATTCAGCAACGGTAGGTGTGGCAAATACATCTTTTACGTTAAACGCAATTCTGAATGTCGATTGTATATGTGAAACCAAACGAATTGCTAAGACGGAATGTCCTCCCAATTCAAAGAAATTGTCGTGAATTCCAACTTTTTCAACACCTAGAAGCTCTTGTAATAGTTGCGCAAGTTTTAGCTCTTCTGGTGTTGTTGGCGCTACATACGCTTGCAATTGGTATGCCGAAGCTTCTGGATTTGGTAAAGCTTTGCGATCAATTTTACTGTTGGTCGTTAATGGAAATGCTTCCAATTTCACATATACTTTAGGCACCATATAATCGGGCAACCTATCGTGTAACATTGCTTTTAAGTTGGCAACTTCTTGCCCATTTTCTAAGGTTACATACGCAACTAATTCCTTGATTTTTGCTTTGTTTTCATGCACAATAACCACGGATTGATGCACACCATCGAGTTGTGCTAATGCGGCTTCTATTTCGCCAAGTTCAATACGATATCCTCTTATTTTTACTTGATGATCTTTTCTTCCGATGAATTCTATATTTCCATCAGATCGCCATTTTGCTAAATCCCCAGTTTTGTATAAACGCTCGCCTTCTTTAAACGGATGTGGGATAAATTTTTCTGCGGTCAATTCAGGTTGATTCAAATATCCGTTGGTCAATCCTGTTCCAGCAATGCACAATTCGCCTACAACGCCAGTTGGCACCAGTTGTAATTGTGGATCTACAATATAAATCTGTGTGTTTGAGATTGGCTTTCCAATAGGTAATTGCTTGTAGGATCGATTGTTTATGTCTACTTTATAAATCGTTGAACACACTGTACATTCTGTAGGTCCGTACGCGTTATATACATCGCTATTTTTTGCACATTCATACACCACATCCAAGTTTGGTGCTTCTCCTCCGACTACTAATACTTTTATGAAGGCTAGTTTTTGAACCGCTAAACTGATTAAATAGGATGGCGGAATATGTGCAATGCTTACGTTTTTCTCTTTGAGATAGGCTACAAATAGTTCTCCATCTTCTATGAGTGATTTGTTTAACATTACTAAACAAGCACCCGAAATTAGCCCCATGAATATTTCACTTGCAGAAACATCAAAGGAGAATGAGGTAAATTGTGATACCGCATCATTTTCAGTAATATTAAAACGTTTGCTATGATCAACCACCATGTTGGCAAAGTTTTCGTGTCGTACCATTACACCTTTTGGATTTCCTGTAGAACCAGATGTGTAAATGATATAGGACAAATCTGAACCAGCTATTTCTGAAGCAAGATTCGCTTTGCTCGCTTCGTCTTCTGGAAAACTATCAAACTCAATATCAATGGAGATTATTTTAGTATCAAATTCTAATACATCGAATAAACTATCCGAATTGATGACCAGTACTTTTAAACCCGATTCTTCTACGATAAATTGCTTTCGCGATTCAGGAAATTCAATATCGATAGGTACATACGCCGCACCCGATTTTAAGATTCCAAGTATGGAAATAATTGCCCATTCGGAACGATTCATCATGATTCCGACGAAATCATTCGATTTTACAGCGTATTCTTCTTTTAAATAATGTGCAAATTGATTCGCTTTTTCGTTCAGTTCTTGATAGGTAAGTGTTGTATTTTCGTGAATCAACGCTTTCGCATTCGGAACTCTTTGTACTTGTGCTTCGAATAAATCAACTACATTTTGTGCTGTTTCATACACAATTGTCGTTGCATTGAAGGTTTCTAAGAGTTGTTGTTTTTCATCTCTACTGATGATTTCCAACAAACTTATGGATTGATTTGCATCTTTTAAAATAGAACGAATTAATTGTTCAAAATGTGATGCCATTTGTACAATGGTTTCTTTTTTGAATAAAGCCGTTGCATACTCAAATCCTATTGCCAAACCAAAAGGTGTTTCGGTAGCATTCATTAAAATGTCAAACTGAGAACTTGTATGTTCGGTTTGTAACATTTCTAATTGGCTTTCGCCTAAGCTCATTTCTGAAACCTCTTCGTTGTTTTGAAGGATGAATTCTGTTTGAAATAATGTACTTCTACTTTGATCTCTTTCTATGGCTAAATGATCTACAATGCGCTCAAATGGAACATCTTGATGTGCATACGCATTTAAACAGGTTTGCTTTACTTGTGTTAAGAAATCTGTAAAAGAAACTTCACTGTGGAATGTATCTCGTAATACGATTGTATTGACAAAAAATCCTATGAGTTTTGATATTTCTAACTGTTCTCGGTTGGCAATTGGTGTTCCAACACTAATGTCTAATTGTCCTGAATATCTGTATAATAATACTTTGTAAATACTGAGCAACGTCATAAATAATGTTGCTCCATTGTCTTTTGATAATTGATTTAACCCAGCTAATAATTCTTTATCAATCACGAAACGATACATGGCTCCGTCTAACGATTGTACGTCAGGACGCGGGAAATCAGTTGCCAATTCCAAATATGAAGCACCTTTTAGTTTTTCTAACCAATAGGCTAATTTTGTTGCTAACACTTCACCCGATAAATATTCGCGTTGCCAAATACTATAATCGGCATATTGTACAGGAAGTGGATCTAAAAGAAGTGCTTCTCCTTTTAATAAACTTTGATACGTAGTTTCTAATTCTCTTACTAAAATTGGTAATGACCAACCATCGGAAGCAATATGATGCACCACTAAAATTAATACATGATTGTTTTCAGATTCTTTCACCACCACGGTACGCAACATAAAGTCATGTGCCAAATCGAACGCTCTTGCGATGATTTTATCTGTGAAATTACCAATGGTTTCTCCTTTTGGTAACTCAGACGTATAAGAAACTTCATAATCATTTCCTTCCAACACATATTGATAACCAACGCCTTTATGTTCTCTGAAAACGGTACGCAACGATTCGTGTCGTTGTACCAATGTTGTAATGGCTTCTGAAAATAATTTAATATCTAATTCGCCATGAATTCGCAATACACCAGGAATATGAAACGCATTACTTCCTTGAAGTTTGTCTACAAACCATAAACGTTCTTGTGCATACGATAATGGAATATGTTCCGGTCGTTCTCGTACAGTGATTGCTGGAACATTGGAAACCGTTGCATAAACCATGGTTTTTACTAAACTAGCAATTGTTGGTGATGAAAATATATCCCGAACACTTATCGTAACTCCAAATGCAGATTTGATGTGCGATGTTAACCGAATTGCTAATAATGAATGTCCGCCAAGTTCAAAGAAGTTATCCTGTACTCCTATTTTTTCAATACTCAATAATTCTTGCCATATAGCAACCAATTGAATTTCTTCTTCAGTTTCTGGAGCTACATACGTTGTCGTTGCAAAGGCATTGATATCTATATTTGGTAAACTTTTATGATCAATTTTCCCGTTAGCCGTAAGCGGAAAAGAATCCATTTGCATATATAGTTTAGGAACCATATAAGAAGGAAGCTTGTCTGCTAATTTTGATTGAATTATGGTCGTATCAACCGCTGATTTTCCTGAAAAATATGCAATTAATTGGTTATTTCCTGAGGTATCTTTTTGAACTACTATAACCGATTGTTTGATTTCTTCTAATTGATCTAAAGAAGCTTCAATTTCACCTAATTCAATACGATATCCACGAATTTTAACTTGACTGTCTTGTCGTCCAAGAAATTCTATATTTCCATCGGGCAACCATCGCGCAATATCTCCTGTTTTATATAATCGCTCCTGTTCTTTGAATGGATGCACTACAAATTTTTCTGCGGTCAATTCCGGTCTATTCAAATAACCACTGGAAAGACTTTTCCCTGAAATACACAATTCACCATATACTCCTTTTGGAACGAGTTGCAGGTTTTCATTTAAAATATACGCTTGTGTATTATCAATAGGTTTTCCTATGGGAATGATATTTTTTAACTCCGTTACTTTGTAATAGGTAGCAACTACCGTATTCTCGGTAGGTCCATAATTGTTGTAAATCTCAACATTTTCTGGAAGCTCGCTCATTTTTAAAGCTTCGCCACCTAGTAATAATTTTACACCTGCTAAAGAAGTTTCTGCATTACTAATACTTGCATACAATGCAGTTGGCATGTAAGCATGCGTTATATTGTTTGTGCTGATGAAATTTATAATGTATTCAACGTCCAATCGGAACGCTTCTTCTATTGGAAATACACAACCGCCCGTTAATAAATAAGGAAATAATTCCCAAATCGAAGCATCAAAACTTATTCCTGAAAATAATAATGCTTTGCTTGCATTTGTCAACTCAAATGCGCTTTGATGCCAAGAAGTTAGATTTTGCACATTTGCATGCGAAATCATCACTCCTTTTGGTGTTCCTGTGGTTCCAGAAGTGTAAATAATGTATGCTAATGAATCTGCTGAAATAGGTATATGAACAGCTGTTTCCGATTCATTGTCAAAAACTTGTGAATCATCTATACACACAATTTGTAGATGTTCATTCGTTCCCGAGAATATGGAAGCCACTGTTTTTTGCGTTACAACAATAGCTGCAGAAGTATCTTGGAGCATAAATTCAATGCGCGCTTGCGGATAGGCTGGATCAATAGGTACGTATGCGCCGCCAGCTTTTAGAATTCCTAAAATTCCAATTACAAGTTCGGAAGAACGCTCCATACAAATTGGCACTAAGCTTCCTTGGGTAACTCCATTTTTATGTAAATACTGTGCGAATTGATTTGATTTTTTATCTAATTCTTGATACGTTAGTGTTTTATTTTTAAATACAATAGCAGCGGCATTTGGTGTATTTTGTACTTGTGATGAAAACGCATCAATGATTGACTTTGTATCGTCGTAAGCTACCGTAGTTGCATTAAACACGTCCAATATTTCGTGTTGTTCGCCTTCTGATAGTATATTATTCGTCGTTACAACGTCCGTTCCGTGGTATAAATAGTGATGCAGGAAGGCATCAAAATATATCAATAAATCGTCAACCGTGTGACCCGATTTGAATCGTTTGGTTTGATTCGTAGAAATGATTAATTGCTGGTTTGTAAGATTTGCTGTAAAATCTAAAAAGGTATTTGTTCTTTCAAAACCGCTTACGGCTAAATTTTCAATTTGTGTTTCGGCAATGTGACTTTCAAATGCTTCACTTTCCACTAATTTGTCAACGACATAAAAGTCTACATAATTAAATAATACATCAAAAAACGGGTTTCCTTTGGAGCTTTCTTGATGAAGTTTTGCAATTTCCACCAACGAGAAACGATCTTTTCCCTGTAATGTTTGATAGGCTTTAGCCACTGAAGTTATATAAGATATCCAAGTTTCATTTTGTGTTTGTATCTCATATCTAAATGGCACCGTATTCAGGAAACATCCTAAAAGTTTATCGCCATCTTGTGCTATAGGTCGTCTGCTTGCAACCGTTCCGATTGTGATGTCTTTTTCTAATGAGAATAAACTCAATACATACAAATATCCCGCAAAAAATAAACTTTTCGGCGCAATTTGATCTTCTTTACACTTTGCTAGTAATTCTTTAAGAAACTCAGCGGTATATACTTTGTTTGTTTGACGATGGAAACGCTCGTTTGTTAAAATATCGAGTCTTTTATAATCTACTAATGTATGTTTCCAATAATTTATGTTTTCTTCATCTCTAACTTCCATCAAATCCGAAATCACACTTTCTTTGATCCCGATTGCCAATGATGTTGGTTGAAAATTTTTATTTTCTTTAAGCGCAAAATAGGTTTCCATAAGTTCCGAACGGAAACTCTTGTCAGACCAACCATCCATGATTGCATGGTGAAATTGGAATACAAACATTGAGTCCGATGTGCCTATTTCAAAGAAATCTACACGCCAAAGTGGTGCTTTTGTAACATCAAATATATGTTCTTCGCGTTCTTTTCGTAAAAACTCAGTAACGTACTTCTCTTGGGCTTCACTATTTTCTGCTAATAAATTATGCTGATGAATATGTACTGTAATTTCTTTGTGTACAATTTGAATCGGTTGTATGTATTCATACAAATGAAAAGACGTTCGTAGAATTTCATGCTTTTTTATGAGTAAAGCCAAGGCTTTTTCCATGAGTGAAATGTCTACTTTTCCAATCTGCGACACCATTTGATCATGATAGATGCCGAGTTCG
>CAYGPQ010000058.1:0-27741 GCA_964351775.1 uncultured Kordia sp.
ATTGGAATGTATCAATGTTCCTAAAGGATATGTCACAGTTTGCAAGGTTAAAGGTTGACCCGATACTAAAAAGCCTTGGTGCCTAAATTCCAATCGTTTATCGACGCCACTATGACTTTTATAAATTTTTCTAATTGCATGTTCTATCTGTTCCATTTCTCCATTATGAGCATATGTAGCTGGAGGAGCTGCTTTTTCATCCATAGACCCATGAGCGTCATAAGCAATTAAATGACTAAATTCAACAGTAGAAAGCCCTGATTTACCCTTTAAACCATCCTCCATTAATGCAACTTTAAGCAATGCTCCTTTGTCCTTTAAACTCTTGGGCCAAGCATCCCTTTTTTTAGGCTGACTAGTAGACAATACATATTGTCCTTCCCATGTATTTGTTTCTGTCCATTGACTAGATTCTAATGCTGTTAAAGTAGCTACCGTTTCAGAAAATTCTGGAGCTGTAGTTGCTGTAGTTGTGCCTCCAACTCTTGCTTTTGTTAATGGAGCTCCAGTCATATGAGGCAAGTCTCTCGCTAATGTTGAAGCCCATCTAACACCAGTTGGTCTAAACATATTACCATTATCATCTACATGCGTTATAGGATTCCCTTTCACAAAAGCATAAACATTCATACCATCAACCGTACCGGCAGGGTCGGGCTTTAACCATCTACCTAACCAAGGAGCATAATAACGCGCACCATAGTAATATAATCCAGTGGTATTATCACGTTCTTTACCCGAATAACGATATTCTTTTAAGGCAACTTCTACTTGGTTTTCACCTGTAATGATAGCCGTACCGCCATACGGGAAATACTCTTCATAACTAATCAATTGTGCATTTTCATTTAATTCTAAAGAGACCGAGCCTAAATGATTGGTTAATTGATAGCGAAATAAGGTAGTTCCTTCTTTTTTAAGGTGGGTAGAATCGGTTTTTATGTACTGTACGATGAGTACACAGCTATCCCCATCCATCACTCTTATACTTTGCCGTACTTTTTTTATTGAAGAAGGGCTCTCTGCACTACCTGTATAGTTTTTGATTATTTCGTAATTGCCTAAATATAGCTTGTCTTCTATTTCTGTAACTGTTCCATTTTGTGCCATCAACTCGGAGACCTTTCGTGTACGCATTTCTTGGCTATCGTAAACGTAATAATCAGCATCATCTAATACATCTGGGCGTTGGATCACAGCAGCTTTTACCAAATTTTCACAACAGTTAAAGGATAATGCTACAGGATTGTTAATATCTAGTTGTCTTAGGTTACCTGAAGCATCATAATCCAAACCTTGTAAACGGTTACAATTAGCTTCTACAGCTAGATCTCTAGTGTAAGAAGTAGACTTGGCGATATGCTTTTTTAGAATGAGGTTCCCAGAATCATCGTAAGTATAGGTTTCTGTATAGTTTTCTAATTTACCTGCATCGTTAGTTGAAGGTGGTGGACCATAGATACTTTGCATAAAACTACCTTCCGAGTTATTATTTTTATAGGTATTGGCATTAATACCTATATGTTGCCGTCCAGTAGCCTTAGTAAGTTGGTAAAGGGCATCGTAATCATATGCCATTACAGGGTCTACTTTTTGGTTGGCATGGAATACGGTATCGATAGACTTGTCTATAATATTGGTAATGTTACCAACGGGGTCATAGGTATAAGCTAAATTTTGAGTATCACCTAAACTTGTATTTTTGCTTTTAAGCGTTAACAGTCGTAAAGTGGTTTCTTCGTATACATTATTGGTTGTAATTCCATTTCCATACTGAACTTCAGCTCGTTGATCATTGGCATAATAAGTTATTTGAGAAATCACGTCTTTTGAAGTTCCTCCTTGAAAAGTCAATTGAATACTGTAAAGCAGTCCTGCTTGATTATATGTGTTAGATATAATAGAACCATCTGGAGTCGTTTCACTAAGTTTTTGTTTTAAAGCATTGTAAGTATATGATGTAGTGTATTTTTCTGTTTGTAAATCTTGAGTATTCTTCCAGTTCGCAGCTTCTTTATAATTTACCAATATTTGCCTAGACGTTTGTTGTACCTCTCCCAACATGCTGTATTGGTAATTAGTAACGATACCTGATAGGTCTTTTATCTCATAAAGTTGCCCCTTTAAATTATAGTCATGAGCATTGGCTAAAGACTCACCATACGTAAAAGCTTCTACCTGATTAAAGCTGTCATAGTTTTTGACATTGCCTTCATAGGTTATTTTCTGTACGTTCAACTTAATTTTTCGTTGTAAACGATCATAATCAATTAATTGACAGTACGACCGTGGGCTCCAAGACCATAATTGTTTATCGTATATATTACTCAAATGTTCTTCTAAGCCAGCATCGACACTATGTACCCACATCGGCTTCTTTTCTTCCATAGGATATTGATACTGGAAATTGGTATAATCTGTTTCTTTAGTAAGGTTACTGTAATATAGTCTTGGATCGATACTGCTTTTTAATCTTCCTAAAATATCATAAGTGTAATATTCTGTTAGGAAATTTTGCTTTAATACTTCTATGATATTTGGGATAAGCGTATTGAATTTTGCAGGTAAATCCAGTGTAAACCTTTCTTTATATGGTTGAAACTTATTAGTGAGAAATGTAAGTGGATACGAAGAATGCGTTGTATTTACTTTTAGATATTCTGCTATGATTAAGGCATTCCTAATCTCTGAAGAAGTAATAGGTATTCCTTTTACAATTTCTTCAAAGGCATTTTCAGTAACATTACCTAAGTTGTTTTGTACTTTAAAACAAGTTTGCCCTAGAACATCTAAAATATCAGTAGCAGGCGTATTGTAGCATTTAATGGCTTGATCAATTGCAATTTTCTCTTCTGGAGATACTTTCGCAGGATAATTCTCTTTAAAATAAGGAGCATCTAAAATGGTGTCATTTTCATCGAAATGGTTTACTTGCCATGGCGTAAATTCAACCTTAGAGAAAAACCCTTTTGGAGTATCTACCTGAATTTCTCGCTCTAAAGCATCGTAATGAATAACAGTAGGAGGCGAACTGCATATTTTTTCCTGATTTTCATATTCTGATGTATTTGTATAATACGGATTGTATTTAGCAAAAGGCTTTCCTTTATTGTTAAAGAGGGTTCTACCACTTACTTTCCATCTGTTTTCAATTAGTTTTAATTCGCAGATGCTCTTTTCATTAATAACATAGCTTTCACCTGAATCTACTTTTAATTTTGTTTCAATATCTCTTCCAAGACCATCGTTGTAGGCAACACCTATTTGGCAATAAGAAGCAATGTCTTTTTCTGAAGAGTTCCAATACTGATTTCGGATTAAATGAATAGAGCAAACGGGTTGTTGTTTATCTTTCCAAGCACTTAAATTGTAATAGAAATATGTACTTGCTCCTTGTAAATAGCTCTCTGGTTTTTTAAGTATCGCTTCAAAAGTTGGGAGCTCTTGCTGTTTATATTCTGCAAGAGTACTATCTGAAGGATATAGAGTCATTCCACCAATTTGAATATCTTTTTCAGTGCCAAACAAAGAAGTTACAATAACCTGTCCCAAAGGGTCAAAAAGTACTTGTGATCTATTTTCATTAATATCTATCAATTCTTTAGGCTTTAGTGTTATATAATCAATGATCGCACTAGTACTAATTGAAATAGTATTAGAAAGTTCTTGTGAAGTTTTGACAACTCTTAAATAGTAAGGATCGTAATCAACTGTTGATTTTGAACAGAGTGAAACCTCTTGTGGATGAAGACTCTTCTGCGAATTAACAGCAAAAGTATTTTCTACCTTAGTTGGCAGGTAAAATGCCTTAGGTTTGTGCTTGTTGCTTTTAAAATAATGCTGTACCAATCCTTTATTCCACCAATAGTTTGATCCTTCATCAAAGAAATAGCCTCCTTTTGTATAAATGATGTTAGTGAAATAATTTTTATCGGTGTAAGATGTGGTATCAATTAACCGTCCATTAAAAATATCAATGGCCATTTCTTTCGTTAATGCAGCTTTCTCGTGATGATGTACTAACCCTAAATCGGTAATTTGACCTAAGGGTAAACAATCTGTTTGTGCTTCATCCCAGAATAATGAACGGTTCCAACCTAATTGTCCTGCTTGAACTCCTTTTGTTCGCGGTAATGACTGATTATAAGGAATAATGTTGTCTCGACCAGGTAACTCTAAGGTGTCAATTTGAGACTTGATCTTATCATAAGAAAAATAATTATATCCATCTAAATCAATTCCGAAAAGCTCAAAACTCTGTATTTCGCATTTGTTATGACAATACAGATAGTCGACAGGAGGTAATACAAATTGATTCCAGTTTAATAACCCTTTTAATTCTTTCTGCTCTGGATATATAACTGTATTTACATCAGAACGTCTAGGAAGACATATAGAACAAGACTGAATAGTATTTCCAAACTTATCAGTTTTTAATGTGAATTCTTGCTGTATTCTCGGATCTTTGGGATTTCTTTCATAGTGGTAGTTTATGCTTTCTCGAGGATTTATCATAAAAACAGCATACGTATTCTCTCCTTTCTGCTGACACAGACTAACTTCTACATTCGATTCGGCTACTGCATACGGGTTTTGATATACGTTAGGATGTACTTCTTTATCTTCTCCATATACTTCAGTTCTGATGACTTGTCCTTTTAATGAACTATAAGCCTGCCTTACGGTTTCAGAATCTTGTTTATAAATCTCTTCATTAAAAACAGAGTCTGGAAAATCATAAGCTTTAGTATCTCCTTTGAAATATTGTTTCTTATAGTAAGCTCTTAAACTTTGTTCTTTAAATGGAACACCCGTATGATGCCAAGTACGAGTATAAACAGGAGGTGCAAAGTTTTTCTTGTCGATTACTTGTCCATCCGTTCTCTGGATTCCTGCTCTAAAACCCTCATAATCTTCGGTATCCCAAGACTCAACATAACCAAAGCCTCTGAACTGTCTTTCTACTGAATCGTAATAGCCATCGTGATACTTAAATCGGTGTGTATACCTAGCACCTGATATCTTATCGGTTACAATTTTTTTTTCTACCAATTGTACAGGGAATGGAAGTTTGGTTATCCATGAAGCACCATTTTTTTTATCTTCTAAATAAAATTTTGTGGAACTACAATATTGTATTTGAGTATGTGCTCCTAAATTATTATCAATAGTATTTAGTAGATAGGGTTTCATACTCTTTTGAGTTACCCCATCAATTGTTATTTCTCCAACAAAATCATAGTAATAATGTCTAGGCGTATTATCAATTTTTGTGAATACCAAGCAAGTAGTACCATTACCCAGAATATCTGCAAAGCTTATTTGGTCTATACTACTGTACACTTCGGGTAATCGTATTTTGATTGCATCAGAAAAAGAATTCCCACTTTGGTTAATAAACAAAGTAACCTGACTAGATTCTACATAAACCAAATCACTAGTTCCCGATCCGTCTATGTCAGCAAAGAACAATCTGGAATTATCAAAGCCATCTTCAAAATATGGTACATTACCTAAGGTGATTTTTTCTCCAAAATCCCCGTATCCTAGATTTGGCCAACACTCAATATTTCCATTAGTAATCTTAATTCTATGAGGAAGCCCGTCTCCGAATATATTTGCAAATCCTACAAATTCATTTTTATAACCTTTTTTAACAAGAGGAAAATTGGAAGGTGCTATTTTTTCTATGGAAGAATCGTACCCCTTAATTCCACTAGAAGGATATACTTCCAACGTATTCTTTTTAGCCAGAAGCAAATCTGTTTTCCCATTATTACTTAAATCAACTTGCTCAATATGCTCGTTTTCGTAAATTGTTGGATTTTGTTGGAATACTTCAAAATTATTCCAAGATTCATTTTCTTTTCTTTTATAATATCCTCTTTGATTATGTCCATTATAGACCAAGTCCAATTCTCCATTGCCCTCTAAACTTACTAATGCTACTTCGCCAGTTTCAAATCTTGAAGTGATAGGGAACTCGTTCATCTCTTTTGGAAAACCATATTCGCCTCCTCCTTTTGGTTCACAATACATGACACTGTTTCCTTTAGTATATAACAATCCTGAAATACCTTCTGCATTAAAATCAATGGGGATAAATCCGTTTGTGTTTAAATAGTCTGGAATCGAATCTCCTTCTATTTCTAGTTGTTTAAATTTAGGGGTTAAGGATATATTGAATTTAGAGAAGCCAAATTCAATAGATGGCATTTTTTGACTTTGATATTTATCTGTTGCTAACTTCCCTTCTCTTTGATACCCTATAAGTTGTAAAGATTTTAAAGTGGCTGGAGTTATGATTTCAATTTCATCATAGGATGTAGTTTCTGTATAGATTAATTCCAATCTTTTTGTTAAAGAAGACGCTCCTAACTCATTTTCAAAACAATGGAATAACAATATATTTTTACACAAACGGCATGTACGAATTTCAAACCCACTTAAAAAAGATGAAAAAGCATCTTTTCTGTAACTCCATTCTCTTGTTGGAAGACATGGATTTTTACCATCTTTATCTAATTTCTCTAAATAATATTCTCCATAATCGAAAATGATTTCAAAAGCATACTTTTCAATATTATTGGAATCAAAAAAATTTCCGTACTTAACGCATTGAATATACTTATTGTTATAACTATGTCCTTGATTTTCTATCGAATTTGGAATATTATCCTTGTTTTCAGCTTTGTAACTATATTCAATTTTATTACCTTTAGCATTAATTTTTTCTTGAATTAACCATTCGAAAATTTGAGTTTTTTTCTTAGGGTTGTAAATACGTGTACTATTCTCTTTGCCAAAAATGGTTGTAATATTTTCTGTACTTGTTACTTCCCAGTAAGATTCACTAAAATCTTCTTTGATAAAGTGTTTTATCAGTAAAAATTTTTTCTGAATTCTAGGGAAATATTTTTGAATAATGTACCCTGACTTTTTTTCAGAGTTCTCATTGTTCTTAACCAACTCGGTTCCATTCAATAAATAAATGTCCTTATCATCATATTTTGGAATACATTGTTCTGTTCGAAGTGTAATTTTTTCTAACCCTAAAGAATATCCCATTCCAAAAGAACCATTACCGCTTCCAGAATTATAAGTAATCGAAATTTCAGGTTCCAACCCCCTAGCTTTAGAAATTGGGAAAGGAATTGTATGACTTCCTGTACCAGAAAATAAATTTGGCTGAAAAGTTTCGCCTAAACCTTTTATAGAACCACCTCCTCTTGGAAGTGAAATTTCAGAGATATTTATTGATTGATGATTTTCTAAATTGGACATAACAATCGTCTTATAGTTATCACTAAGTAAATCACAATTGTTTAGCAAAATCAAATAAAATCCTTAAGAGCTCCAAATTTGAGTACAGAGATACCTAATTTAGACCTGGAATGTTTTCTAATTTAATTCCATAAGAGAATTCTTCGCCCAAGTCATCGTTTTCTTTTGGATTATTATAAATCATATCCTTTATATTTATTACTTCCTATGAATAAGAAAAGTGCATTTGTTCCAACAATCTCAAAATCTACCTAAGCAAATCATAAAACCCCTAAACTAACTTTATACTTATGGAATGATTTTATGTATTATACCAATTTTGTTTTTAAATTAGTCAGAGAGAAAAATGGAAAGTCAATTAAGGAAGAACCACTATGCGTAAAGATGGAATAAGATTTTCTAGCTGTAGTTTTATCACCAACCAAAATTCAGAACACAAATTTATTTTCCAAGAACGAATAGAATCGTTTAACATCAACGTAATTGCTCATCAACAAATACTAAGAAGGGAAAAAAAGATAAAAGAAGTATATAAATGTTTGCTGCTTTACAACAAATAGATACTTCTTTTCAGCACTTAAAATAGCACTTTATAATTTTACTTAGTAGCGGAAACTGGACTCGAACCAGTGACTTCAGGGTTATGAGTCCAAAAGCCCAAAACCTAAACATCTAATATTCTGCTATTTAAAAAAACACTCACTTTCAAAAACTATAACTTTCATATATAAAAGCATACTTTTAAATCCTAAACTACGTGCTTCAGTAATTAGTTAGTTTGGTATAAATTAAGAACGGTATTTCCATATCCACTGCCATGCACGTTGGGATTTTATTTGATGATCTTGAAGCACCATCTACTTTTCTATTGTGCGCTTCACTTCTTGCCAACAAAATAAGTTACCCATAATTCCAACCAAAGGTCGCTAAAGTATAAACGGCTAATTATCAGTATTTATGACACTGAAATCTAAAGAGTTCAATTAATGGAGTATTGTTTATTGCAATTTTAATAGAAGAAAAAGAACATATAAAAACAAAAAAGTCGCTGAAATTCAGCGACTTATAAAGGGTAAAAGACGGGATTCGAACCCGCGACCCTCGGTACCACAAACCGATGCTCTAACCAACTGAGCTACAATTACCATTTGTTTTAGCGGATGCAAATATGGGATATTCCACATCTATTCTTTTAAAATATCATTCAGTGACCTCTAAATCACAAACATCTGATTACCATTACTTATTACGCTTAAAATCTTAAAAAAAAAGATCAAAGGAGTACCTTTCTTTAACTCCTTATAGGTGAAAAAATATTTTAAAATAGAATAACTCGTAAAATATCTATTATTTACCTAAATCAACGACTAGATACAAGTCTAAGACCACTGAATAAAGAGTTCAGCTATACTATGATATATTTTGGAAATTTCTAAAAATTGACTTATGACAATCATTTTATAAATCTTACTTCAATAATGTAATAGTTATTATATTTTTCTCTTGGTATTTTTGACAAGTTATGTATAATGATATAGCCTAACTATATATTTTAAGAATACAATTTGCGCTTTTCGAGTAAGAAATAGAAGATTTTTTATTTATATTTGACATGTATTATTAATTAATAGAGAATACACAAACGAATACGATTAGGTCATTTTTAGTCTGCAAAATAAAAATAATTGAATGATTTTCAGATACTTACCTTATTTTAATTTTTAGAGGCACAGGCGAGAGCGTGACCGCTTTTTTTAAGCGGGAACCCCCATACTTCGACTCCGCTCAGTAACCCACTTTGATAAACTCAGTGGCCTGCTTTGACAGACTCAGTGACCGTGTTTCGATAAACTCAGTAATTAGCTTTTGATTTTTGATTGCCTTTTTTTTAAAAAAGGGTAATAAATGTAATGAATATTATTTAACTGTGCAACTATTTCTTTTTCTGATCTTTAGCAGACCATTTATCGGTAAGTTCAAGATAAGAGAATGGCAATGCCGAAGGTTGTTTTTTTAGTTGCTTGTGATAGAATGCTCTTTGAAGTATGTCTTCTATGAGGTAATCTTCATGATTTGATTGTGGATTGAATTCTCTTTTTAGAGAGATATCAAATAAATTTGCGGTTGTGTTGTACCAAAATGCTTTCCAGCCACTTCGCAAACGCTTTATGAGATTGAATGCCGTATCACCTGTTTGTCTGTGAATGAGTTTTATGAGAATTTGCCCTTCCGTTTTTGTTAGCTTTTTTAGTTTTGCGGATAGTTCTTCTTCTATGAATTTTTGAACCCTTTTCGTGTAGGTTCTACGTTTTGATTTGGAATCTATTTGATCGAGTCTTTCATTTAGTTTTATTAAACGATCTGCAGCCATTTTTGCATACGGATATACTTTGAGTGTTTTTCTTCTTAGAATGAGATAGCGAATACGTTCTTCTTTTGAAGAGAATTTTAATTTGTTGAATAGAATTACCTCTTCAAGTTCTATGGATGAACGCGGGATGGTATCACCTTCAATTAGAAATTGTTTTACAGTAGTTGTGTCTTGCGTCATGATTTGTGCCTGACCAACATATACTGATAATATTAATAGTATGAGACTAATTCTTTTCATGTATCACTTAAAATTCTTTCAATTTTTATTCCAAATGTAATAATTCGTTCGCTTATAACTATAAAATCTGTTTTAATATTATTATTTTCGTCTGAATTAAATTAAAAATTTATGTCAAAAAAGAAAATTATCAATAAAAAGTCGATGACTTTTTTAGAAAAATATTTGAATAATGCTGCTCCAACTGGTTATGAATGGGATGGACAGAAGATTTGGATGGATTATTTGAAACCGTATGTTGATGAATTTATTACCGATTCTTATGGTACAGCCGTTGGGGTTATTAACCCAAAAGCGAAATATAAAGTCGTTATTGAAGGACATGCTGATGAAATTTCATGGTACGTTAATTATATTACAGACGACGGTTTGTTGTATGTAATTCGAAATGGAGGAAGCGATCATCAAATTGCACCTTCAAAGTGGGTCAATATTCATACTAAAAAAGGAATTGTAAAAGGTGTTTTTGGTTGGCCTGCGATTCATACTAGAAATTCATCCAAAGAAGAGCCGCCTAAATTAGATAATATTTTTATTGATGTTGGATGTGCTACTAAGAAAGAAGTGGAAGCACTTGGCGTGCATGTTGGTTGTGTAATCACCTATCCTGACACATTCCATGTTTTGAATAAGGATAAGTTTGTGTGTAGAGCTATTGATAATAGAGCTGGTGGATTTATGATTGCCGAAGTTGCCCGATTACTTCATGAGAATAAGGTAAAACTTCCTTTTGGATTGTATATTACAAATTCGGTACAAGAAGAGATTGGTTTACGCGGTGCGGAAATGATTACGCAAACTATTAAACCAGATGTTGCTATTGTCACTGATGTTTGTCATGATACCACAACGCCTATGATTAATAAAAAGACACAAGGAGAAACGAAAATGGGCGACGGACCTGTGATTTCGTATGCCCCAGCGGTTCAAAATAAGTTGAGAGAACGTATTATTGAAACTGCCGAAGCTGCAAAAATTCCGTTTCAACGAATGGCTTCTAGTCGTTCTACGGGAACGGATACAGATGCTTTTGCTTATAGTAATGGCGGTGTTCCTTCTGCGTTGATTTCGCTTCCGCTTCGTTATATGCACACCACTGTAGAAACCGTGCATAAAAATGATGTTGAGAATGTGATCCGATTGATTTACGAAACATTATTAACGATTAAAGACGGAGAAACGTTTAGTTATTTTGACTAATTGATTCTTTTTAGATATGAAAAAGCGACATTATATAGTATAGTGTCGCTTTTACTTTTTTAAATACCTTCTGCATTTTCTTCAACAATTGAACAACCTCCATAAATTGATTGAGGATCTTGAACTTCGAATTGCTCTAAATTTTCTAACATAATTATTGTTTTTTTAAAATTAATAATAGTGTGAAAGTACTGAGAAAGAGAAAACAATAAAAGCAACACAACCGACAATTCACGGAATTGAAGGAACTAACAACTATGAAATAGTAGATTTTTTAAGTAAGGCTTTCAAAATTTGAAAGCCTTGCACTTTTTACGAACTCATCCTTCTATTGCTACAAAGAGAAGTTCTCACTAAAAAAACTAACTAATGTTTCTTTAACCCAACTATGCATTAGCAGTTCAGTTGCAATCAATCATAAAGATGTCCTTTGATTAAACTTATAATTTATAGCGAACTACTAACACATAATTAAGGCTTAATATCCAGCGTTTTGTTGCGTATCTGGACATGCATTGATTTGGTTTTGAGGAATTGGAAATACCAATTCATCCGCATCAAAAGAAAAGCCTTCTATGGCAAATTGTCTTCTTTTGAAATCATGCAAATAATGTCCTTCAAACGCTAGTTCTGATATTCTTTCGGTTAATACATTGCTAATAGTAGCATTGATACTCGGCAATCCTACTCTAGCTCTCACCGCATCTAAATCTTGTTGTGGTGTTGCGCCAACTGATGTTCCTAGTTCTAAGTTTGCTTCTGCTCTTGTAAGGAGTAATTCTGGCAATCGTACCATTTGCACATTCCCGAACTGATTGTACCACTTGGTAGTATAGTTTCCGATAATCATTGCTACATTTGGGTTTGCATTTAATCCTCTGTTTTGAGCCGTTAAAAAACTGATAAATCCGTCTGTGAGTCGAACGTCGCCTCTACCGCCTTGAATACTTGGCGCCCAAAAGGTATTCATCCCATTGACGCCATCAATTTCAGAAACTTGTATTGAAAAAATATCTTCAGAGGTGTTTGCATCTTGTGCAAAAGCAAATCGATACGTAGGAACCATACTTGCTCCAGAATCATTTATAGCATCGTTTGCTGCATTTCTTGCGCCTTGATAGTCTCCCATTTGCAGATATACTCTTGCCAAGACGGCATTTATCGTTGCTTTGTTCGCATATATTCCATTGCTAGATGGTACTAATGAACTTGCTGCAGTTAAATCCACCACAATTCTATCATATACTTGTTGTACCGTACTTCGAGAATCACAGTTGGATGAAATATCACCCCCATTAAACGGACTTGCTTCCGTTTTTATGACAATCCCTAGATTTGAACTTGCATTTCCGTCACTGTATGGTTTTCCGAATAGTTTTACCAATTCAAAATGAATTAATGCTCTCGCAAATAAGGCTTCACCTTCTACCCGATCTTTATCTGCTTCATTTACAATATCAATTGCTTCTAGGACTAAGTTTGCTTGATTTATTGCACTGTACCCTATATTGAATATGTTATTGACTCTACTATTGGTAGTCAATATTTGTTTGTTTATGATTTGACGCGGATCATTAAAGGTTCCGCCAAATGTAATTTTACCATCTGCCGCTAAGAGTTCTGATACAAAAATTAAATCGCCTCCAAGCAATGCTGTACTTGACATTGTATTGTAGACTCCGTTGAGTGCTCCAATTACTTTTTCGTTACTGTTGAGCGCACTACTGGCACTCAACGTGTTTAGAGGTTCAACATCTACATAGTCTTCACATGAAAATGACGTGTATGTAATGATGATGACCATTATATAGTGTATATATTTATTTTTCATTTTCTTATTTTTTTTAAAATTGAACTTTTACTCCTAATGTAATTGTCTTTGCTTGTGGCGCAGAATAAAAATCTACCCCTTGAAACACATTATTTCCCGTTGCCAAAAAGTCTGAACTTACTTCCGGATCCCATCCATCATATTTTGTGAATGTTAATAGATTTTGTCCTGTAATGAAGATTCGCGCATCTGTTAGCTTAATTTTTTCTAACAGCTTCGGACTAAAATTATATCCTAAGGAGATATTTTTTAATCGGATGTATGAACCATCTTGTAAAAACCTGCTCGATGCAGCCGTTCCGTTTCCTCCAACTAATCTTGGTTGTGGAATGTCCGTATTTGGATTTTCTGGTGTCCAATAGTTCAATTCACTAGCCAATTGATTGTCGATAAAATCGCCTCCAACCATAAATCCGTCACCAGCTTTATGAATTTTGTTTCCTTGTACCACATTGAATAAGAAACTCAAATCAAGATTTTTATACTTGAATTGATTGCTTATTCCTGCAATCCAATCAGGATTAGGACTTCCCAATACTTTAAAGTTTGCTGCATTCGGATCATTTGTTGTTCCGCCTGTACCATCGTTCAAATAATATAAAGCATCTCCATTTGCTGCATCAACACCTGCATATTCTCTTCCGTAGAATACACCAATTGGTTCACCTTCTATTAATGCGTTTATATAGCTATCGTTTGTACTTAAAATTGGTTGTCCATTAATCAACTTTGTCACTTCATTTTTATTCTTTGCAAAATTGATATTCGTTTCCCATTTAAAATCTTTACTGTCAATATTTACAGTATTTAGTGTAATTTCAAAACCTTTATTTTCTACATTTCCAACATTTGCGGAGAATCCGGTAAACCCAGAAGTTGCATCAATTGGTCTTCTTTGGATTAAATCTTCTGTGCTTTTAGCATAATAATTCAATTCAAGATTAATTCTATTATCAAGAAAACCTAATTCTAATCCAACATCAAACGTTGACGTAGTTTCCCAAGACAAATCGTTGTTTGCCAATTGTGTTGGTGACAATCCTGCTAATTTGTTGTAGGCCACTGGAGAGAATAAAGCCAGACTCGGAAATCCATTAAAGTTATTTCCACTAATTCCATAACTACTTCGTAGTTTCATAAAGCTGATGACTTTTGAATCTTTTAGGAATGGTTCTTCTGAAATTTTCCAAGCTCCTGATATTGCTGGAAAGAATACGCCGCCATCAAATGCCGAACTTTTATCATATCTTCCTGTAAATCCGACAATATATTTGTTGTTCAGTTTATAGGTTAATCGACCAAAGTACGAATAGAAACCGTTATTTGCTGTGGAGCCAAATACGCCTGTAGGAACGGCTCCTGTGCCAGTTTCATCTAATCCAGCGATGAATCCTGTGGCTGTTCCGCCTGCAATTTCAGTTCTCGTTTTTTGCGCTTCTGTTCCAATTACCAAATTGATATCATGAATGTCATTGATTTTTTTATCAATGGTTGCATAGATTTTTGGGGAGAATGTTTGAAACTTTGTAATCAATGTGGAGCCAAATCCGCCAGTAACTTCATTTCCTTGCGTGTTGGCATTTTGAAATGTAAATGCTTTTCGTGAACCTCTGTCCAATCCTATTTCTCCTCGAATGGTAAACCAATCTGTAAGTTTATAGTCTGCATATACGTTTGCTAAGATTCTATCTGACGTTGTATTTCTTGTAGAATTTGCATCTTCAATTAATGCACTATAATATCCACTAATGATGCTTCCCACTTGATCATAACGAATTAAGTTTCCATCTTCATCACTAACGGGCGAAATTGGCGCTTGTGCCACCAACTGAATTGGCGTTGCAAATGCATTATCGGCCGCAACACTATTGGTTTCTAAGCGACTTATCGTGGTACTGATTCCTAAACGCATCTGATCACTTACATCGTGTTCGTAATTTAAAATTCCGTTGAGTTTTTTTAAATCGTTTCCAATCAAAATTCCTTCTTGATGATCGTAGGATAGATTTGTGTAGAATCTGCTTTTTTCGCTTCCGCCAGATGCGCCAATACTAAATTGCGTCAACTTCGCATTTCGAAATGCTAAATCTTGCCAATCGGTATCAACATCTTGTCCTTGCGATAAATCGTCAAGAATGGTATCAGCAAGGAAATTCCCTGTATCATCTCCGAAAGAGTTAATCGCCGCCACTCTAAAAAAGTCTCGGTATTGTGCCGCGTTCATATATTCTCGAAGGTTTGTAGGTTCGCTAGTACCTGTTTGAAGATCGACATTGAACTTCGTTGCGCCTTTTTTTCCTTTTTTTGTAGTGACTAAAATAACACCATTTGCACCTCGTGATCCGTATATAGCGGTTGCCGCGGCATCTTTCAGCACTTCAATTGATTGAATATTATTAAAATTGATATCGCGTGTTCCGCCAGCAATCACCAAACCATCTACTACGTATAGAGGTTCATTATTTCCGCCAATAGAGTTTGTTCCTCGAATTCGCACTTTGATGGCACCATCAATTTTTCCGCTTTGACTTTCAATAAAAACACCCGAAGCTTTTCCTGATAATGCTTCTTGTATGGAAGCTACCGGAACATTGTCCAATTGTTCCGATTTTATCTTCGCAATGGCTCCTGTATTATCTACTTTACTAGATTTTCCATAGCCAATAACCAACACTTCATTTAACACGGTCAGATCTTCTTCCAGCGTAATATTGATCACAGATTGATTCGTTACTGTTTCTTCTCTACTTTTAAATCCGACATAGGAAAACACCAATGTATCTCCTGTTTTACAGTTGATCGAATAATTTCCGTCAAAATCTGTTTGTGTTCCTGTGGTTGTTCCTTTGACAAGAATGGAAACACCTAATAATGGTATTCCTTTGTCATCCACAATGTTACCTGTAACATTTTTTTCTTGCGCTACTACTATACTGATATTAAACAGGAATAGTACTAACATTTTCATGTAGTTCTTTTTCATTGAATTCACTTTTTTAGTTCGTATTCGTTTTATCGCCAAAAAGTCTTCATGAAGTTTATACCTGCTCCATGCAATTTTGATATGTACGGGAATACAGTTTTAGAGATTGTATAAAGAATTCACTTCTGTTTTTTTAGCTATCATAAAAGAACTACTTACTGTGCATTTTTTAGGGAATCCCTATAAATGTTACCACTACCGAAGCATGTTTACCTTTTATTTACTTCTAAATGTGTACGATTGTTTTGATATTGATGAAGATTGGTATAGTTTTAATAATATTTAAACCTAAGCGAGATAAAAATGCCTTTTCCTATTGAAGAAAAATATATACTAAAAACAGAATCAGAGTTGAATGTGGTATTTCCTGTCGAATTCAAAAGTCGAATGATAAAATTAAATGGTGGAGAATTAGTTACTAGCAGACATGAGTTTGAATTGTATCCGTTTTTTGATGAATCTGACCGAAAAAGAATTAGTAGAACTTGCAATCATATTGCACTTGAAACTAAAAATGCACGTGAACAGAAGGATTTTCCTGAAAATGCAATCGCAATTGGTTCTGACGGGTTTGGAAATCAAATTATATTAATTCATAATGGAAATGGAATTTTAACTGATGAAATCTATTTTTGGGATCACGAAATACGAGGTCTAAAAAAAGTTGCGAAATCTATTCAAAAACTTTCTTCTGAAAACAAAACCAATTCATTGTGGCAGCGAATTAAAAAAATGCTTAATCTATAAACAAAAAAAACCTTCAACAATATGCTGAAAGCCCTTTTTTAAAAATTTTCTTTCTAGTTATGCTACTCTAACAGCTTTCATGTATTGCGAAGGTGTTTGCTCAAAATGCTTTTTGAATGTTTTATTGAACGTAACTTTATTATTAAACCCAACTTCATACGCCACATCAATGATGTTTAAGTTATGATGGATGTTATTTTTCAATATATGTGAAGCTTCATTGATTCGATATTGGTTAATCAATTCAAAAAAATTCAATTGAAAATGTTCGTTAATTACCTGAGACGCATTGTGCCTGGACGTATTCAGTAGATTGGAAAGTTTATCCAGGTTGATGTCATTCTCTTTGTATATTTTTTGATCGTTTAATAAATATAAAAGCTGTTCTTTCAATTCATTGGAAAAACTTACCGTTAATCCAGAGTTTCTATATTTATCCGTGATTCTTGTGATGTAACTATTGGTGATAATTTTTGGTTGAATGTACGCCATAAAACCTATATACAATACCATAGAAGTCATAATCCATATTTGAAAATGATATAAATAGTCACTTCTAGGAATTACATCGATTACCACTAAACAGTACACCGTAAAGCTCACTATATATAGAGAAATTAGACCTACTAAATTTCGTTGCCATTTTTGTACACGTTCACTAATTTTTGGATTCTTTCGAATGTCTCTATTGTATATTTTAAATACAAAATAACCATATCCATAAAGTAAAATTAATTTCACGAAAACCATTGGCGGTAAAAATGACGCATAATTAATAGCGCTTGTATTTAGCATTATTTTTAACTTTTCTTCTTCAGGAAGTACTAATAATGGAAGCAACACCACTATAATCACAATAGTAGGTATGAGATGCAATAAATGCTTTTTCTGAAACACATACTTTTTGGTAATGCTTTTAAAATAGAAATAAAGCAATGGTCCATCTACAAAAACTAATACGGTTGACATAAATAAAACATGTGGAAGTCTATATTTCAAATTGGAATCATACAGAAATAAATGAAGTATAAAAAAGGAGCGTACAAGCACGAAAACACTAATAAATACAATTGCATTTCTATTTTTATTTCGCTTAAAATTCATGATAATCGCAATGAAGAAACCTACCAATGAAGAAAACAAATAGAATAAATTGTACCATGTAAAATTCAAACTATACTTTTCAACTATTTCTTGAAAAGGTTCCGCATTTTCCAATGCTACAAATTCGCTATCGTGGATAAAGTTCAACGCATAACTTGCCTTTATATACATATCTGTATAAAAAGCAGCTTTTTCCGCATCACGATTTCGCGCATGTTCATACGCAAGTTCTTTATAAATAGGAATACTATCTATAGTATTTTGCGCTAATTTTAAATAATTCGCATCATAGAAATAGGAGAAATCTTCTGATGCAGTTTTTAGTAACTTCGTTTGATGGCTATACTGGTAATTTTTGTTGTATCCGAAGGCACATAATTTAGAGGTTAAAAAAACAAGAACAAATACCATCAAACATGTCATTTGATTTAGTTCTTTCATAACAATACAGTTTACTTAAATATACGATTTATTCTTTATAATATAGACTTTTGGCGTATCTCCCGATAAAGTTTTACCTTTTTAATGTTGAATTAAACTCGAAAGTCCACAGTTATTTCCTGTTATTCTATTGTTACTATTTAAAAATTCGAATTCAATTTGCAAGTGTGTATGCTTAAAAAAGAAACGTTATTCATTTACTTTTAAAAAATAATTTTGCTTGTAGTTCAATAATAAAATCACTAGAAGTTTAGGCTTCCCCTTTTTTGTACAGGTGTAAAACATCCTATTAAGACTATAAAAGAATAATACTTTCTCACAATTTATAAATACCACATAACTATTTATAAATCAATACTATATACACTTCATTGAAATTCAACTATTTAGTGGTTTTAGACCATTATTAATTTAATATAAAACATTATGAAAAAAAGAAATTTAAAAGGATTATAGTTAAACAAGAGGTTAATCTCTAATCTTAATGAAGAGCAAATTGTTGGTGAATTGTTTACTGCTGGTTGTTCTGATGGATGCACTCCACTTCAAACTGCAGGAACTTTACACGTATAGAATGTTCAGACGATTGCGGTGGTGGCGTTTCTTTCCTTCTAGAATGCCTCAACACAAGACTAGTAGAGAAGATTGATTAACCTTTAAAAGAGGTTGGATTTTTAGTGTAAAACCCTTTAGTTTATTTACCTGTAAGATCAAGAAAAAAACAGTTATGATTTAACTGAATTACTTATTTCTTAAAATCTATTTTATTGTTTATGATTTATAAATTTAGTCTTACGATTTATAAATCGCGACTATATATACTTTTTTATCCCTCTAACATTGAATACATTTAGTTCATAATTGTTAATTAAACCTATATATATTATGAAAAAAAGAAATTTAAAAGGATTGAAATTAAACAAGAAGTTAATTTCTAACTTAAGCGAAGAGCAAATTGTTGGTGGTAAATTTACTACTGGTTGTACAGATGGATGTACTCCTATTCAAACTGCATGGAATTGTACACGTACAGAATGTTCTGACGATTGCGGTGGTGGAGCTTCTTATATAGGAATCTGTCATGAATAATCACTAAAGTAAATTGAAAAAGCGACATTATACAGTATAGTGTCGCTTTTTTAATTTTATATAATCTAATCAAATACATCTCGACTGCGCTCGATGTGACATCCTATTTAAGGCAACTTATTTTCCCTTAATTTTCTTAGGCTGTACCGTTCCATATTTGTCAAATAGATACACTAATGATGTCATGGTTGCTGCACCGAGCTCTAATTCGCGTTTGTTAACCGCATCAAAAGTATCGTTTGAAGCATGATGATGATCGAAATAGCGTTGCGAATCTGGACGTAAGCCAGCCAATACAATTTGATCATCTTTTAAGGGTCCAATATCCGCGCCGCTTCCACCTTTTTCAAAGTAATGAATTAAATACGGTTTGAATAATGCTTTCCAACTTTCCACTTGTGCAAAGTTTTCATCCGAACAATCAAACGAAAAACCTCTTGGCGTGAATCCGCCGGCATCACTTTCTAAGGCAAATACATGCTTTTCGCCTTTTTCTTTGGCAACTGCTGCATATTTATTTCCACCACGCAATCCGTTTTCTTCATTCATAAACAAAACTACTCTAATGGTACGTTTTGGTGTATATCCAGTTTCTTTTATCAAACGTAAGACATCCATACTTTGTACAACACCAGCTCCATCATCGTGAGAACCGTCGCCTAAATCCCAAGAATCTAAATGTCCACCAACGATAATGATTTCGTTTGGAAATTCGCTTCCTTTGATTTCTCCAATGACATTGTGCGACAACACATCTTCATATTGTTTGCAGTGCATGGTGAATCCAAGTTTTGTTTTTGGGTCTTTTTGCAATTGCGCACTTAATAATTCTGCTCCATTCGTACTAATGGCTGCTGCAGGAATTCTGTCTTCCACAGCGACATCTTCATATCCCATACTTCCTGTGTGCGGATAATCGTCCAAACGTAAATTCATAGAACGCACAATAACGCCAACAGCTCCAAATTTTAAGGCTTCTTTTGCGCCAGCATAGCGTTGATCTACACAGCCGCCATAGGCCTCAAATGTGCTGATTAAGTCTGCTTGCATGGGACGATTGTAGAATACTATTTTTCCTTTAATTTTAGCTGCTCCAAGTACTTTTAAGTCTTCAAACCCTTTTACTTCGATAATTTCTGCTTCAATTCCACCGGATTTTGTCGCAACCGAAC
This sequence comes from uncultured Kordia sp., assembly GCA_964351775.1. Lineage (GTDB taxonomy): Bacteria > Bacteroidota > Bacteroidia > Flavobacteriales > Flavobacteriaceae > Kordia. The sequence continues at coordinate 20,463 of CAYGPQ010000058.1, forward strand.
CACCTAAAGCACAAATTGGCACTGTAATTTTCCCTGAACTTGTCAATATATACGCTTCTTCTGCTTTGCCACGTTCCCACTTTGGCACCATGACTTCTTGCAACCAAACCTTGTCTAAACCTAATTTTTCAAGCTCTGACTTTGTGTATTGAACTGCTTTTTCGGCATTTTCTGACCCAGAAAGTCGTCCCCCGATATTATTAGATAAATGATCGAGCCACGCATAACTTTGTCCGTTGGTTAATGAAGTTGAATAGACATTTTTTAGTTGTTTTTCATCTGCATTCTGCGCAAAGCCAATACAAACTGATAGATATAATAGTATACTTATTTTTTTCATTTATAAGGTATTAGGTAGTTATTCTGAGGCTAATTGTTGTTTGTATAATTCAAGATTTGCTTTGATATCGTCGTCCAATTCAGGCTCTTGAATATCGGTATATTCTTTTAAGGTATCATGAATTGTTTTTGCCACAATAAGTCTTGCCGTTGATTTATCATCCGCAGGAATTATAAACCAAGGTGCGTGCGGTTTACTCGTTTTATTGAGCGCATCTTCGTAACATTCTTGATATTTGTTCCAGAGTTTGCGTTCTTTAAGATCGCCTGGCGAGAATTTCCAGTTTTTTTCTTTCAGTTCTAAACGACGAAGTAGTCTGTTTTTTTGTTCTTCTTTTGAAAGATTCAAGAAAAACTTGAAGATAATCGTTCCGTTTTCGGCAATGTGCTTTTCAAAATTGTTGATTTGCTCAAAACGTTTCGCCCAAAAATCATCATTGATATCATCCACGCTATCTACACCTGGAATGTTTTCGCCCATAATGTAATACGGATGCACACGTGTGACCAATACATTTTCGTAATGTGTTCGGTTGAAGATTGAAAATTTACCTCTTGAAGGCAACGCAATATAATGTCTCCATAAATAATCGTGCTTTAGTTCTAGTTCGGTTGGCACTTTAAAACTATGCACCACAACTCCACGTGTATTGAAATCTTTAAAAACTTCTCTAATTAAGCTATCTTTCCCAGCCGTATCCATTCCCTGCAAACAAACCAAAACGCCATATTTTCCGTGCGCGTATAGGGTGTCTTGCAGTTTTCCTAACTTTTCTCGGATGCTTTCCAGTTCATCTTTGATGTCTTTTTTAGATTCTCCAAGGTCAAATTTGGTGCTAATTTCAGATAGTTTTATCGGTTTAGTGACTTTAAAAGTGTCTTTATCAAAATGATTCATGTGTTACTATTTTTCTTTGCGTGCTAAATATACGGATTGTGCTTCACTTTTTTTGTAGTTTAGCCGCTTCAAATTATTTGTATTGCATTATGAAGTATCAAAATATAGTTTTCGGATTCTTTTTGTGTTTGAGTTCGTTTGTTTTCGCGCAAAGCGATCAAGATTCCATCCCTGCTTTTACAAAGAATGGAATTTCAAAACCGAGTATTGTTTCTACCAATCCGTTTGGGATTTTTATTTCTCGTTTAAATCATAATTTTAAATTGAAAGCTTCCACGCGAAAAGAATTGAATATTAGCTTGGAAAGCGGCAATATTTGGGGGCCAAATGTGAAAACATATATTCCAAATAACGAAGCGTTACGTAACGAAATGCGCGGCATTGCTTGGTTTAGCAGACAGTCTTTTGTAGATCAAGAAGCAATTGACGCTGAAAGTTTTGAAATTGAAACTGATGGTGTAATTAAAGGTTTGCGTGGCGATTTTACTATTCCAACTGCAAAAAATCAAGAATTAGTGATTGGTTTTAGAGCTTTTATATTAACAAACGGAAAGTTTCCTTTTTCTATATTGACAACAGACAAGTTTATTGAGTTTTTTCATGATAATGTTGCTGGTGGTGATGATCCTTTTGACAGAAGAGTTTTTGGGTTGGATAAAGCAAAATTTCTGTATAGAGATAGAAATGGTAGAGAGTTGAATCTTGGAAATGGCGATTTTTTAACCGCAGGAATTGAAACGCATTATTATTATTATCCTGAATTTTTGAATGATAAGAAAATTTATTTCAATGTTGGAGGACATGTAGGTGCAAATCTTTCTGAATATAATATGTCTATGGATATTGGCGTGTCTGCAGCTGGTGTAAAACAGTTTAATCTCAATGATCGTAATTTTATTTTGGTTGGTTTAGGAACCAATGTTCTTCGCAAAAATGCAGTTGATTTTCAAGATGATAATCTCGATTTTGGAACGAATGATTTTATCGGAAGTATGGAAGCAAATGCTGAATATTCGTTTATTTCACAAGGAAAAACGTATCATTCGTTTGGTGTAAGCTACTATGCACAAACAAGTCTCCATAAAAAAGATGAAGACAATTATAATATTTATGTGCGTGATGATGAAGCTTTTAAATCTTGGGGACACGGAACACGTCATTTGTATAAAAACAATAATTATTGGACACTTGCTTATACATTTACAAGAAAAATTTCAACAACTTTTTATATCCAACAAGATTTCACATTGAATAATAATCCTGATTTACAGACAGGCGTGAGTGTGAAGTTTGGGATTTAATTCCAATTCTCGCGAAGGCGGGAATCTCTTTGATGGAAAAATTCTACTCTAGAAAATTAAATCTCTAAACGTCAGTTCGAGTGATTTTCGATAGAAAATTGTATCGAGAACAGCTTGAAAATCTTAGTACTTCTCGATACAACAAATCATAGATTTGCCACTCGAAGTGACGTAAACTATTGAATCATTCAATTCTTGAATCTTTTAATAAAAACAAAAAATCAGCCCTAAAAGCTGATTTTTTAGTTTTTACTTTGAAGCAAATAATTTTACATCTTCTTCGGTGACTTCTTTGCCTCCGAGAATGATGAGTCGTTCAATAACGTTTCGTAATTCTCTAATATTTCCTGTCCAATCGTATTCTTGTAATAGTTTGACCGCTTTTTCAGAGAACTTTTTTACGGCCGTTCCTTGTGAGGTTGATATTTTTTCTGAAAAGTATTCTATCAGTAATGGAATATCTTCTCTTCTATCATTCAACGCAGGCACTTTGATTAGAATAACTGCTAATCTGTGATATAAATCTTCACGAAATCTTCCTTCTTCAATTTCTTTTTTCAAATCCTTATTCGTAGCAGCAACTACACGAACATTTACTTTGATATCTCTATCGCTTCCAACACGTTGCACTCTGCTTTCTTGTAACGCGCGTAATACTTTTGCTTGCGCAGATAAACTCATGTCGCCAATTTCATCTAAGAAAATGGTGCCGCCATTTGCCGCTTCAAATTTTCCTGCTCTATCCTTGTTTGCACTAGTAAAAGCCCCTTTTACGTGACCAAATAATTCACTTTCAATTAACTCACTTGGAATTGCCGCACAGTTTACTTCAATCATTGGACCGTTGCTGCGTTCACTTTTTTGATGTAACCAATGTGAAACTAATTCTTTTCCTGTTCCGTTTGGTCCTGTAATCAATACGCGTGCATCTGTTGCTGCCACTTTTTCAATCATATCTTTGATTTGATGAATGGCATCAGAGTTTCCAATCATTTCATAGTTTTTGCTTACTTTCTTTTTGAGTCGCTTGTTTTCAATCACCAACTCTTTTTTATCAAGTGCATTCCGAACTGTGTTTAGCAATCGGTTTAAATCTGGTGGTTTTGAAATATAATCAAACGCGCCCAATCGCATCGTATTGACAGCAGTATCTAAATCTCCATGACCAGATATCATCACAAAAGGAGTTTCAGGTTTTATTTTTTTAGCAGCTTCCAATACTTCAACACCATCCATTTTTGGCATTTTTATATCGCATAATACCAAATCATAATCTTCTTTCTTGACCATTTCAATACCAGCCAATCCATCTTCTGCTTCTGACACTTCATAGGTATCATTTTCTTCTGATAAAATTTTCACTAATACTCTACGAATCGCCGACTCATCTTCTATTACTAATATTTTAGGCATATTTTATTTCTTATTTTCTATAATATGAATATCTCTTTGTGGAAATGGAATGGTTACATTGTTTTCTCTAAATAATCGATCGATTTCAAAACGCAAATCACTTTGCACTTGAAACGCTGTGAAACTATCGTTTACCGTGAATATTAATTTAAAATCTAAAGAACTTTCTCCAAAGTTAGTAAAAAGCACATTAGGTTCAGGAAAATCTATTACTTGTTTATGTTCAAGCGCAGCTTGCATAAGTACTTTTTTCACTAATGCTACATCGCTTCCATACGCAACTCCAACGGTAACATTTTCACGCGTTGTAATGCCATTCTGTGTCCAATTGTACAAACTATTTGTTAAGTATAAATGATTTGGGATGACCAATACTTTATTATCAATGGTTACAGCTCTTGTAGTTCGTAACTTTATTTCTTCTATACGACCAATTTTTCCTTCTATTTCAATTATATCACCTGCATGCACCGATTGGTCTACTAAAATAAATATTCCTGAAATGATGTCTTGAAATAATGTTTGCAACGCCAAACCAATTCCAATAAGTAATGCGGCAGAAGCTGCAAAAATTCCGGTTACATTGACCCCAATGGCATTAAATGTGATCAATACAATAATAACATATGAAAACCAAGTTGCATAGGAAAATATAGGGCGGAATTTTAATTTTCCGTCAGCAGGTAATTTTCTTGTGACTATGCGTCTGAGAATTTTTAATAAAATTTTGGCTACAAGCAATACCACCAGTAAAATAAGTATATGATAAATACTTATTTCGATCTCTTTTGTCAGATGAAAAGATTGATTTAATATGCTATTTAGTTTTTCCATTTAGTACCTTAACCATTTAAAAATTTCTTTATAACTAGGCTTTTTTCCATACATTAAAATACCAACGCGGTAAATTTTTGAGGCAAACCAAACGGTTCCCGTGAAGGAAATATACAAAATTACTACCGAAATCAATTGTTGCCATATCGGAACACCAAAAGGAATTCGCATCAACATGACTACTGGAGATGTAAATGGAATGTATGAAAATACCGTGGCAACGGTTCCATGCGGGTCTTCTAATACCGTAAATCCACCCACATAAACAGCCAAAATCAGCGGCATCATGATAGGCATCATAAATTGTTGTGTATCCGTTTCGTTATCAACTGCGGCACCAATGGCTGCGTATAATGAACTATATAATAAATAACCACCAATAAAGAATATAAAAAATGCCACCACTAGATTTCCTAATGGTAAACTATTCATCACTTCCGAAATCATCATTTGCATATCCATATCTGCGCCTTGCACCATCAATTCTTGTTGCTGCGCCGCTTGCATTCCAGCAAAATCAATATTAAATACTAACGAAAAAACGATCATCATAATTCCACCTAAAATCACCCACATTAAAAATTGAGTAATCCCTGCCAAAGATGTTCCGATAATTTTCCCCATTAAGAGTTGAATTGGTTTTACAGAAGAAATGATCACTTCTATAATTCTATTTGTCTTTTCTTCAATTACACTACGCATAATCATATTTCCATAAATAATGATAAACATGAAAAGTAAATATCCTGCTGCCAATCCAAATCCAAGTTTGGAATAGTTGATTAATTTTGAGGTGCGTTCGCCCGTAAAACTTTCTTGTACAATGGCAACATCCATTTTAGAATTTTCAACCATTTCAAGTTTCACACCATTATTTATAAGTGCTACATCCGTAAGTTCTTTGCTTAATTGTCGTTCTAATTTTGAGATAAATTTTAAGGAAGGTGAATCTTCTGAATAGAATTTTATTTGCTTTGCAATTTCTGCCGTAGAAGTCATTTTAGGAATATACAATAAACCGTATTCTTCGGTTTCTTGAACCTGCTTTTTTGCATCTTCTAAAGAAATTCCTTTTGGGAGAATATTGTAGGTTGTCGTAGCTTCCTCATCCACTTCTTTCGTGAATATTTGCGAGATCGTTCCTGTTTCGTCTAAAATAGAAATCGTACGTTCTTTGTTGTTGTTTAACTGTGTTAGATAGAATATCAACATGAACAATCCAATCATAATTAATGGACTCAAAAATGTCATGATGATGAATGACTTGTTTCTAACTTTTGTTAGATATTCTCTTTTGATAATTAGTGGTAAGTGATTCATAGTCCTAATTATTTTTTTCTACGGTTTGAATAAATATGTCATTAACACTTGGTATGACTTCCACAAAATGATTGACTTGACCTGTGGATGTTAAGTATGAAAGTAACTCGTTTGAAGTGTCGCCATTTTGAAGTTTGATGTTTACTTTTAAATCGTCATCGATAGATTTGAAATTTGCATCTGTCAATTCAAACTTGTCATTTAGTATTTTTCGCAATTGTTGATTGTCCGCGCCAGCAATTCCAACTTGGTAGGTATTGCTTTTGTATTGACGCTTAACATCAGTCAATTTTCCGTCTAATACTTTATTCGATTTGTGAATCAGTGCAATATGATCGCACATTTCTTCTACGGATTCCATTCGGTGTGTAGAGAAAATGATGGTGGCGCCTTCATCACGAAGCTGTAAAATTTCGTCTTTGATAATATTTGCGTTGATCGGATCAAATCCACTAAACGGTTCATCAAAAATTAAAAGCTTTGGTTGATGCAACACGGTCACTACAAATTGTATTTTTTGTGCCATTCCTTTGGACAGCTCTTGGATTTTTTTGTTCCACCAATCCATAATTCCGAATTTCTCAAACCAATATTGCAAGCGTATTTTGGCTTCAGACTTGGTCAATCCTTTTAATTGCGCCAAATACAATACTTGTTCGCCCACTTTCATAGATTTGTACAAGCCACGTTCTTCTGGCATATAGCCAATATCCTTAATATGAAACTGTTGCAGCGCTTCACCATCAAGCAGTACGCAGCCTGAATCTGGTGCAGTAATTTGATTAATAATTCTAATAAGTGATGTTTTTCCTGCGCCGTTTGGTCCAAGAAGCCCAAAAACACTTCCTTTAGGAACATCAATAGAAACGTTGTTTAATGCAGTATAGTCGCCGTATTTTTTTACGACATCTTTTGCTTGAAGAATTGAACTCATGAAAAGTTTTTTATATATGTAACTACATTGAATAATTTGTTACAAATGGATGTAAATATAAAACAAAACCCACCCTTAATATAATCAAGGATGGGAAAAAATTGCTATGAAAAAGAAAAAATTACCAGCCGGTTACGGCTAGTAACTTATCAAAGATAGTTTTTTTTTCGTAATACCAAAAGAATTACGAAAACATGTCTTTGACTTTTTCAAAAAATGACTTATCGCTTTTCTCTGGAC
>CAYGPQ010000058.1:27751-28503 GCA_964351775.1 uncultured Kordia sp.
TCTCTGGACTTGGGATAAAATTTTCTTCCTCCGCCATCTTTTCAAAGAAGTTTTGTTGCTCTTTTGTCAATGTTTTCGGTGTCCAAACGTTGATGTGCACCAATAAATCTCCTTTTCCGTACCCGTTAATGCTTGGAATCCCTTTTCCGCGTAAACGCAATATTTTTCCTGATTGTGCTCCAGATTCTACTTTAATTCTCACTTTTCCAGTGACGGTATCAATTTCTTTAGAGCTTCCCAATGCAGCTTCAGAGAAACTGATGTATAAATCGTAGTGTAAATTATCACCTTCACGTTTTAGAAAATCGTGTTCTTTTTCTTCAATCGCAACTAATAAATCTCCTGAAATTCCGTTTTGTCCTGGCGCATCGTTTCCTTTTCCTGTAACTTTTAATTGCATTCCATCTACCACACCTGGCGGAATTTTGATCATTACAGTTTCCTCTTCCATTTTTAATCCTTGTCCATCTGCTCCTGCTGGTCGCTTATCTATTGTTTGTCCAGCACCACCACATGAACTACAGGTTGTTGATGTTTGCATTCTACCCAAAATTGTATTGGTAATTCGCGTCATTTGACCTGAACCTTGACAGGTTTCACAAGTTTTATAGCTTACGCCAGCCGCTTGTACCTTTCTGCGAACTTTTACTTTTTTCTCAACACCATTGGCTATTTCTTCTAATGAAAGTTTTACCCGAATTCTTAGGTTACTACCTTTCACACGTCGTTGTTGTCTTCCGCCGCCAAATCCA
>CAYGPQ010000059.1:0-28471 GCA_964351775.1 uncultured Kordia sp.
CGGATCAATGTGTGACCATATTTATCTCAAATGATGATGCGATCGTTGAACCAAGCGAAACGGTTATTTTAAACTTACAAAATGTTTCAGGCGGAACAAGTGCATCCATTGGAACAAATGTGACACATACATTGACGATAACAGATGACGATGGAGCTGGTTCTGGTGATATCATGATTACACAATATTATGAAGGTGCAGCAACAAATAAATGGATTGAAGTAAAGAATATTAGTGGCGCTATTATTCCCGCAAATACCTATTACATCGTGGTATTAAATAACGCAGATGCAGATGCTCCAGCTTCGGCAGATCCATCCAATGCAGGTTCACCATCTTTCAATAACAATGTGTTAATTTCAACGGATTTGGCTATTGATGAAGTTAGAAGATACAAACATGATACAGCGGTATTGCCAGCCTACGCTTCACCAGGTGAAGTAGGATATGATGGGAACCCTACTTTTGTGTTTCCTTCAGTGGCAAGTCTATTCAGCGGTGATGATATAGTTATTATAAGTACAACAAATGATAGTAGTACGTGGACAAATAGAGTAGATGTTATTGGAGATGGGACACTTTGGGGAGATCGTAGATGCTTTGTTCGAAATTCTTGTGTGGCTTCCGGTCCATCAATCACTTGGGACCCGAATGAATGGGTTGAATTTACAGATGCAGAAGTAGAAACTCCTGTATTGGGAACAAACCCATATTTAGGAATACATCAAGATGGTATTACTACTTGGAATGGAGCTACTTGGAGTAATGGAAGTCCTGATCGATCTCGTGAAGTATCCTTATCGGGAGATTATAATACTTCTACACATGGCGATCTTATTGTATGTTCTTTAACGATTGATAGTGGCGTTACAGTGGCAATTCCAAGTGCAACGTATATTGATATTGAAAACGATTTAACCGTAAATAATACCGGAATCATGAATATCAATCATGAAGGTTCATTAATCATGGTAGAAGATGCTGGAAGTGTTACGTTGAACGGAACAGGAATCATTAACGTAGCAAAAAACACCACATCTATGGAGCAATACGACTTTACGTATTGGTCATCTCCAGTTACAAGCACTACAATAGGAACAGCATTAAGCGGTTGGCCTATTAATAACGCGTATAGTTATATTGCGGCTAATTATGAAGATTTAGATAATGATGAATTTGATGATAATGGTGATGTTTGGAGTCAAGTAATGGCATCAACTCCAATGGCACTTGGAGTTGGGTATGCAGCAATGGGACCAACAGCAGGAGTATTTCCAAGAACAGAATCCATTATGTTTAGTGGAACTGTTAATAATGGAGTTGTTACAACGGCTGTGGATTTAAGTGCGGATGCAACTGATACAGATGACGATTGGAATCTCATTGGAAATCCATATCCATCAGCAATTAGTGCTGACGATTTTATTACATTCAATACAAACATCACAGGAACTTTGTATTTCTGGACGCATGTAGATGATGTTTCTATTGCAAACCCAGGGCCGTTTGCTTTTAATTATAGCACGGACGATTACGCGATGTACAATGTTTCTGGTGGAATAGGAACAGGATCCGTAAGCGGAAGTACTGCACCAACAGGATTTATAGCTTCAGGACAAGGATTTTTCTTAGAAGCCATCACGGCAGGAACAGTTACTTTCAACAATAGCATGCGAAGTAATGCGTATAGCAATACTGATTTTTTCAGACCAAATACTGCCGAAAACGGAACAACATCTACACCAGAGCGAGACAGAATTTGGGTAAATATGACCAACCCTGATGGAGTTTTTAGTCAATTACTCATCGGTTTCTTTGATGATGCAACGTTGCAAAAAGACAGATTGTATGATGGGGTACGATTAAAAGGATCAAACTATATTAGTTTTTACTCTATAGAAGCTTCGGATGAATTCGGAATTCAAGGGCGTCCAGCTTTCACTGGAAATGATATTGTTCCGTTAGGATATGATTCCTATATTTTGGGCGATATAACCATTAGTATTGATGCTTTAGAAGGCGTTTTAAATACAGTGAATACAAATGTATACCTGAAAGATTTAGAATTAAATATCACCCACGATTTAAAACAATCAGATTATACATTTACAACCACTGATGGCGTTTTTTCAAACAGGTTTGAATTGCAATTTGTCAATAACTCATTGCTAAGTGTTGATGAAGTTGTAAACGAAAATGATCTTGCGGTGTATCTAAACACCAACAACGAACTTGAAATCAAGCAACGTACACGAACGCAAATCAATAGTATCACGGTATATTCTATCTTAGGTAAGCAAATCGCTTCTATCACGGATATGAATCAGAAAATTTCGTTACGTGAACAAGCTTCTGGCGTTTATATTGTAATCATTGATACAGAAAAAGGAAAACTCACGAAGAAAATTGCGCGCTAGTTTAGAACACGAATCTTTCTAGAAAATCAAGAATAAAGTAGTTTAAAATTTAATTTGAAAAATAAATATTTAACGCTTTTACCAAACTCTGTACGTTAAGGTTTGGGTAAAAACCTGCGCTATTAACGCAATTAATTTCTACAATTTTCCAACCATAATTCGTCATGCAAATATCCATGACAAATGCTTCTGCAACTTCATAAACTTGAATCATTTTTTTAGCAAAATTAATACCTTCTTCAGCAACTTCTGCTTCAAAAACAATCACATCATTAAATTTATAATATACCGAAGCTACAATTTGTCCGCCAACAATCCATAAACGCGCTTCTTTATAAATTTCTTTCGGAATAGACGCTTGAATCAACGATTCGGAATTCAGCAAAGGTGTTCGTGGATTTTCGAGTGAATTCGTAACAAAATCATTCCACTTGAGCTCTGTAAATACTTTTCCTGTAAAAATTTTGGCGTCTTTATACGGTTTCATAAATTTCTGCTCGTTTGGTTTCCACTTAATAGAATCTTTAAACTTGAAAATTTCCACATCATAATTGAGCAAATTTTCTTTATAATATTCCGCGTAGATTTTATATTGATGATTTCCTCCGTAAAACGAACCTGGACTCCAATGTGTATTTGCTTTCGCGAGTCGTGCTAACTTCACCGAACCATACACAAAAACGTCCGTACGATTTGATTGTACCGTAATAGCTTCCGTTTCCGAATTGAGCTCAATAGTTTCATACGGAATATTGAGATCTGTTAACGCTTCAAAAATACGATTGTGATCTGGATCAGAATAAATGTTGGATTGGACTAGAAATAGCATAAAATAAATTCAAAATTGTAATATGTTGCCGTTAAAGATAACGGTTATTTACGAAAGTAGTTTTTTATTGAAATTTCCAAAAAATGCTTTTGGTTTTGCCCAACTATAGCAATATCTGATTTTTAATTTCCAGTCATTTTCAAACAAGTCTTGCCAATACAATTCTTTTGGGTAAATGATTTTGTCAACTTTTCCATAATGATCTTCATATTCAAATTTTTCCCAATCATCTAAGATAGATTGTAAACTAAAATATGTTTCAAGTTGATGTAACCCTTTGGTTCTAAGAACATGAGCAGGAATTGGATATACTTTTTGTTTAGTATCAACAATAAGTATAAAAATAGTCTCATCATCCAAAGCCAATCTTGGGCTAATGGCAATAAACTTTATATCTTTTAAATACACTTTAAACGATTTACAATAGAGCGCCAAGCCTATTTCTCTTGACGGAAAAGCGTTAAAAATTAATTCGGTATCGGTAATTTGAATTCCAGACACTTTCATAAAATTAAATCAAAAAATCACGAATAACAGTTGCTAATATATTCGCATCTACCTTTTCAATAGGATGTTTTACATCGTCAATAATTCTCAACGAAGCATTTGGCAATTGTAAAACTGCATTTTCTGATTCAGCAATGGTAACCATAGTGTCTAACGAGCCAATTCCAATGAGAACTTTATGTTGAATTTGATTTAAATCATCATCAGTTAACTTTTCCCCATTCGCCAATGCTAACATCATATCAGCCGTTTTTTGAACAACTTCTTTCCAGTCATTAGGTTGATGCAACTCCTGAAGATACTTGGCAAAAGCAGGCACTTTTTCTTGAATTTTCTCTGGATTGAGCATTTTGATTTCTTGCAGAGCAGCTTCCAAAGACCAATTAAATTTAGTGCCGAGTGTCACAATTTTATCTACCAATTCAGGATGTTTTTTAGCTAAATTTAAAGCTACATAACCGCCCATGCTATATCCGAAAATATGTGTTTTGGAAATCGCTAAGGTTTGAAGTTTCTCTACAACATTCGCTGCAAATTGTTCCATGCAAAAGTCATTCTTAGAAAAGCGACCGCCATGTCCTTCAAAATTTAACGTATGTACATTAAAACTGTTGGCTAATAACTGTTGTAAGGATTGAAGTTGCGCTTCACTTCCTAAAGCTCCGTGTAGTAGTAATAAATTATTTTTCATGATGTCATTAAATAGTTATAAAACACTTCCGATAAAATAAATTTAGTGAAATTAAAATTGTAGAAACAAAAAAAGCGACCATCACTGGTCGCTTTTTATTAGTTATAAACTTCATCGTTTTTATCTTTAAAACGATATTCTAAGTACGTGTAAGCGTCTCTTGGTAATATTTTTACCCATTTCTTGTGTTCTAAGAACCATTTGAAACGGATGGATGGAAATCCTTGTTTTAGATACGCTGCAATAAACGGATGTATATTAAGCGTAATCCCATTTAAGCCTTCTTTTTTGGCTATAATTTTTTCTAGATCAGTTGTAATTTTATCTACGAGACCAATAGGAGCTTCTACTTCTAGGTTTCCTCCGTCTGGGTTTACTTCTCTCGTTTTAATGTTTACTTCTGGTCGTACTCGTTGTCGTGTAATTTGTACCAAACCAAATTTACTAGGAGGTAATATTTTATGTTTCGCTCTGTCGTCTTTCATTTCTGTCTTCAAATGATCAAACAAAGTTCTGCGGTGTTCTGCATTAGTCATGTCTATAAAATCGATGACGATAATTCCTCCCATATCGCGCAATCGTAACTGCCTTGCAATTTCTTTTGCGGCAATCATGTTGACTTCTAATGCGGTGTCCTCTTGTGTTCGGGCTTTGTTAGAACGATTCCCACTGTTTACATCAATCACGTGTAACGCTTCGGTATGTTCTATGACTAAATAAGCACCTTTACTCATGGAAACTGTTTTTCCAAAAGAGGTTTTAATTTGTCGTTCTACTCCATGCTTTTCAAAGAGTGGAACTTTTGATTGGTACAATTTTACGATAGACTCTTTTTTTGGTGCGATAGACTGCACGTATTCTTTAATTTCGTAATAAAGATCTTCATCGTCTACTTGAATTCCAGTGAATGATTCGTTAAAAATATCTCTCAAAATAGAGGATGCTTTATTCATTTCACTTAGTACTTTCGACGGATGTTCTGCTTTATACAATTTTTTGCACATTGTTGACCATTTTGTCAACAAGTTTTGCAAGTCTTGGTCCAATTCAGCTACTTTTTTGCCTTCAGCTACTGTACGTACAATAATGCCAAAACCTTTAGGTTTGATACTAAGTACCAAACGTTTTAAACGGTCTTTTTCCTCTTTGCTTTCTATTTTTTGAGATATAGATACACGTTCCGAAAAGGGAACAAGTACAATATATCGCCCGGCAATAGAAAGTTCAGAGCTAATTCTAGGACCTTTGGTCGAAATTGGCTCCTTTACAATTTGAACAAGTAAGGATTGATTGGCTTTAATGGCATCCATGATGCTACCATTCTTATCGATATTTGGTTCAAAAGGAAAGTTTTTTAATGTATAATCTTTTAATTTACCTGTGCTTACACGTTTTATAAATTTTAATAAAGAAGGGAGTTGCGGTCCTAAATCATGATAATGTAAAAAGGCATCTTTTTCGTAGCCTACATTTACAAAAGCAGCATTAAGTCCAGAAACGGGTTTTCTTATTTTAGCAAGAAATACGTCTCCAACAGCAAAATCGTTGCTATCTTCTTCTTTATGTAACTCTATAAGTTTTCCATCCTTTAGCAAGGCAAAATCAACTTCAGAGGAATTGGATCTAATGATTAATTCTTTATTCACTCTGATTTAATTTTTATCCATACATAAATGTACAGATGGATTAAACAATTTTCTCACAGGTATTGTTTCTACCCAATAAAATATACATACACGCAGGTAAACACAAGACAGTAGTGCTTACTTTTGTATGCAATTTTTTTCAAAGAACGTTTTTTTTGTTTTATTTTTATATAAAACAAAGAAGTAGTTTATGTAAACTACTTCTTCTTGTGACGATTAGCTCTTCTTCTCTTCTTACGCTTATGCGTAGCCACCTTGTGTCTTTTTCTTTTTTTACCACTTGGCATAATGCTTCTATGTTTTTAATTAATAAATTATTCTTTAATTACTTTACTTCAACGTTGCTCTTTACTCCTTCAACAAAAACTTTTGCAGGTTTAAATGCTGGAATGTTGTGTGCAGGAATTTTAATAGTGGTATTCTTAGAGATGTTTCTACCTGTTTTTTCAGCTCTTGTTTTAATGATAAAACTACCAAAACCTCTTAGGTAAACATTGTCTCCACTCTCTAAAGAATTCTTCACTTCTTCCATAAAAGTCTCTACAGTTGCCTGTACATCACCTTTTTCCATTCCTAATTTCTCTGAAATCTTTGCTACGATGTCCGCTTTCGTCATTTTAATATATTTTTATTTATTTTTTATAAAAATTAAGGGATGCAAATATATAATTAATTAGATAATATTTATATTCTAATTGATTAAAATTTAACCATATAAAGATATATTTTTGCGTATTATTTTTATTTGATGAACTTTTCCAAAGAAATTACACACTGGTATTTACAAAATAAACGCGATTTACCATGGCGAAAAACCAAAGATCCATACCGCATTTGGCTCTCTGAAATTATGCTGCAACAAACCCGTGTAGCACAGGGACTGCCTTACTATGAGAAGTTTACAGAATCGTTTCCAACAGTTTATGATTTGGCAAAAGCCGAAGAATCTGAAGTATTAAAACTTTGGCAAGGACTCGGTTATTATTCGCGTGCACGCAACTTGCATTACACTGCAAAAGATATTGTAAATAATTATAATGGACAGTTTCCAAGCACGTATTCTGCCCTTTTAAAGCTAAAAGGTGTCGGAGATTACACAGCAAGTGCCATTGCATCGATCTGTTTTGACGAAATTGCGCCCGTAGTTGATGGAAATGTGTACCGAGTTTTGGCGCGTTATTTTGATATTGAAATACCTATTAATAGCACAGAAGGTATCAAAATGTTTAAAAAATTGGCGTTTGAAGTCATCGATAAGAATGATCCTGCGAATTTTAATCAAGCAATTATGGAATTTGGCGCAGTACAATGCAAGCCACAAAGTCCGTATTGTAATAGTTGTCCGTTAGCTTCAAGTTGTTCGGGATTAAAAAATCAGCATGTCGGAATGTTGCCAGTCAAGCTAAAAAAAACAAAAGTTACCCACCGATGGTTCAATTATATGGTCATTGTTTCCAACCAGCAAGAGACGCTTTTGGAAGAACGCAAAGGAAAGGGAATTTGGCAAGGATTGTACCAGTTTCCCCTCGTAGAAACTGATAAAGCGGTGGGCGATATTGAGCTACATCAAACAGAAATAGAAAAAATAAGTACACTCAAAAACTTTTCAATTACACAATTTAACCAAAAACCAATAGTGCATAAATTATCACATCAACATTTATATACGACATTTTGGGTGTTAGAAACCACCGATAATTTAAAAAACGGAATACCTTTGCAGGAAATTCGAAAATATCCTGTACCCATTCTAATTGGAAACTTCATTGAAGCCTTCAATTTTTAATGGTTTTTTAGTACATTTGATTATAGACATAAATTTAAGAATATGAGTGGAACACTAAATAAAGTAATGTTGATAGGGCACTTGGGTGATGAAGTAAAAATGCACTACTTTGAAGGTGGCGGTTGTATTGGGCGTTTTCCAATAGCAACAAACGATTCATACACCAATAAACAAACTGGAGAACGTGTTGTCAATACAGACTGGCATAATATTGTAGTTCGTAATAAAGCAGCAGAAATCTGCGAAAAATATTTGAGTAAAGGCGATAAAGTGTATGTTGAAGGACGTTTGAAAAACAGACAATGGCAAGGAGAAGATGGAAATACGCGCTATTCCACGGAAGTTCAAGTGACTGATTTTACGTTTTTAACCACGAAGAAAGAATCGCAATCAAACGCAGCAACGCCAGCTAGCAACACAAGCGCAAATACGAACGCAACGCCAAATCATCAAGCTGCGCAACCAGCACCATCGCAACAACAAGCGCCACAAGGTTCGCCTGAGGGAGAAGACGATGATCTGCCATTTTAAAAGAAGTTTAATTAACGATTGAAATTTTGGATCCAGAACCCAGTATACTAATCTTTACAACAGTCTTTGACGGACTAGCTATTTTTAAGATTGTTTTTTTTTGTATCTTATTGTTCTGCTCTGCTTTAATCTCTGGAGCTGAAGTAGCCCTATTTTCTTTATCACAAACCGAAGTAAACGAAGCGTCTGCATCTGATTCTGGACGTTTACGATTGGTTGCCCGATTGCTGCGAAATCCAAGAAAATTATTGGCAACTATTTTAGTAGCGAATAACTTTATAAATATCACCACCGTTTTATTATTTGCCTCGCTGGGCGATTTGTTTTTCTCAGGAATCACGACCGTTTGGATTCGATTGGTGATAGAAATAGGAGTCGTTACTTTTTTAATTTTACTTTTCGGTGAAATTTTACCCAAAGTATACGCAAGTAGGAACAAGCATAAATTTGCCGCCATGATGGCGTATCCGCTGAATGTGTTGCAAAAACTTTTCACGCCCATTAGTGTACCGATGAGTTTTATATCGGGATTGATTCAGAATAAACTCGGAAAACAACGTTCGCACCTTTCAGTAGACCAATTATCACAAGCGTTAGAGTTGACTTCCGAACATGAAACGACCAAAGAAGAACAGAAAATTTTACAAGGAATTGTCTCGTTTGGAAACACAGATACCAAACAAGTGATGCAACCGCGAATGGATGTATTTGCTTTAAGAGAAGATATGAATTATAATACAGTCATTCAAGAAATTATCAAAAAAGGATATTCGCGAATTCCTGTATACAAAGATAGTTTGGATGAAATTTCAGGAATTTTATACGTGAAAGATTTAATTCCACATATTGACACCACGGATTATGAATGGATAAAATTACTTCGAAAACCTTACTTTGTTCCTGAAAATAAAAAACTTGATGATTTACTGCGTGAATTTCAAGAAAAGAAAATTCACTTAGCGATAGTGGTTGATGAATATGGAGGCACTTCTGGCTTGGTTTCTTTAGAAGATGTTATTGAAGAAATTGTAGGTGATATTACGGATGAATTTGATGATGAAGATGTGCATTACTCCAAAATTGATGAGAAAAACTATGTCTTTGATGGAAAAACTAATTTAAAAGATTTCTATAAAGTTATTGGAATTCAAGATACTTCCGAATTTGAATTGCAAAAAGGAGAATCGGAAACGGTTGCAGGTTTTGTATTGGAAATATTTAGAGGTTTTCCAAAGGTAAAGGACAAAATAAACTTTGGTAATTATACGTTTACTGTGGAAGTGATTGACAACAAACGATTGAAACAAGTAAAAGTAACACTCAAATAATGAAAATTATAAAATACATTACAGTCATTGCGCTGCTAAGCATACTTCTTATTGCCTGTGATGGTGAAATGTTGCCAAAGCCAAGTGGATTTTTACGATTGGAATATCCGGAGGCAAACTACGCTAAAGTGCAATCGGATTGTCCGTATACGTTTGATAAAAATGAACTTGCTTTTATAGTTCCAAAGAAAAATTGTTGGATGAATTTAGAATATCCTGCGCTCAATGGAACCTTACATTTGTCCTATATAGAAATCGATGGAAATTTGAATCAGTTACTTGAAGACGTTCAAAAATTGACTTATGAACACGCGGTAAAAGCAGCTAATATTCAGCCTACGATTTACACAAACAAAGAACAAGGTGTGCATGGAATGGTGTATGAAGTAGAAGGAAACGCAGCTTCACAAGCACAATTTTATGTCACTGATAGTACCAAACATTTCTTAACAGGTTCGTTGTATTTCAATATCATACCAAATTATGATTCTATTTATCCAGCGGTTGTGTATATTAAAAAAGACATTCGTACGTTGATTGAATCTTTGAAATGGAAAGAGTAAGTTTTTTTTTGTTAGCTTGCTTTGAACACTGAGCGGAGTCGAAGTGTGGAATCGCTTCACTCTTAGTAGTATAGTTCATTTCGAATTCGACTTCAATTTCAACTTCAAAAAAATCCCCAATCATAACAATTGAGGATTTTCACTTTATTTTTTTAGTTGTAATTATACTTACACTTTCTTAGCGCAACATTCCATTTTGCAATCAGGTTTGCACGCTGTTTTAGCATCTTTATTTGCACAGCATGCCATTTTGCAATCTGCTTTGCATGCTTTTTTAGTTTCATCTTTCTTAGCGCAACATTCCATTTTGCAATCAGCAGCACAAGTTTTAGCAAAAGCTTCCACGTTTTTCATATCAGAAATCTTATAATCGCCAGGAACTTTTGCAACCGTACTTGTTAAGGCGTCAAAATCAACTTTAGCTTCGTTGTATTCCACCATTGCTAGTTTTTGCTCAAAGTCTACCTTTGCCGATTTTACACCTTCCAGTGACGCTAATTTGCTTTCAATGCGTTTTGCGCAACCAATGGCACAGGTCATCCCGTCAATTTTGAATTCAGCTTTATTGTAATTAGCAGCGATATCTTCCGTATTCGCTTCTTTGTTTACCATTTCTGTATTTGTGTCCACAGTAATAGTTTCGGGTGTTGTATTGTTTTTACAACTTACAATAGCCACGGCTATTATACATATTAAAAATAGGTGTTTCATAATGCTATTATGTATTTGAATGATTTAAAAAAATCAGTATCAATTTTACTTATTAGAACATTACAAAATTACACAATTAGGATCAGAATATTACAAATATTTATCGGACTTTTACACGGTAATTTCGAACCGTTAGTATGGATAATGCAAAACTAAAGTGGGTGTATCTCATTATATTATCATTGATTTGGGGAAGTTCGTTTATTTTGATTAAACGTTCTCTTACAGGATTGACGCCAACACAAGTTGGAGCGTTGCGCATTGTAATTACCGCGATGTTTTTGTTTGTGGTAGGAATGAAAAGCTTGAAAAAAATCAAGCGTGAACACTGGAAATGGATTGTTTGGACCGGTTTGTTGGGTTCGTTTTTTCCGCCATTTTTCTTTGCCATTGCGCAAACAGAGTTAGACAGTGCTATTGCTTCCATTTTAAATTCGCTAACGCCTTTAAATACTGTAATTTTTGGAATTCTATTTTTTGGGTTTATGGTCACAAAGCGACAAATGGTAGGTGTTTTTATTGGATTGATAGGTGCTGTATTATTGATTACAGCGGGTGCAGATTTTAATCCAGATCAGAATTATTGGATGACGATTTTGATTGTGATTTCTACGATTGGGTATGGGTTGAATGTGAATATGATTAAAAAGTATTTGAATGATGTAGACGCTTTAGCAATTGTTACGGGGAACTTTATAGTGATTGTAATTCCAGCCATTGTTATTTTGGCGTGGACAGGTTTTTTTACGACTATATGGAGTGATGTCAAGATGCAAGAAGCATTGCTTTATGTAACTATTTTATCATTATTTGGTACCGCTATCGCAAAAGTTTTGTTTAATAGATTGGTGCAAATAGCGAGTCCGGTGTTTGCTTCTTCTGTGACCTATACCATGCCTGTCATTGCTATTTTTTGGGGAGTTCTTTCGGGAGAACGACTGAGTATGTATGAATTTTTAGGCGGTGTAATTATCTTGATTGGTGTGTATTTGGTGAATAAGCGATCTAAAAAAGTAGCTGCATAAATTGCATGAATTCTATATGATTTTTCTAAACTATATCTTTTTAGTCCTGATTGCAGCGGCATCCTTTTTTTGCTTTGCTATATGGCAAAAAAAGATATAGCGAAAAGCAGGGAATAACTCCAAAAAATAGGAGACCGCTTCGCTGTTAGAAGCTAGATGTTAGACTAATTTCGTTTTACATTTCGGCTTTCTAAATGTTCCTTTGGAATGAAAGATAAAAAAATCCTTGCCGTAATGACAAGGGTTTTATGTTTGATGCTTATTTTTTATTATAATCCCAACCACTGACTCCAAGGCAATCTTGAAAGGATGAGTAGTAAGCCTAAGCCGTAAAAGAAAGCTATTTTACCAAAAGCACCTTTGTCAGTTGTTTGTTTTTTGTGTTTCGACCAGCCAATGGTGATTAGAATAATAGCTAAGATTCCCACAAAAGGATGTTCTAAGGCTAGTAAGCGTTCTGCTGAACTCATTCCGCCCATTCCTCTTGATGAAATCATGCTCATTCCGAAAGGAGATACAAAATACAAGATTAATCCAATGACTAGTTGTAAATGTGTAAAGATGAGTGCGAATAACGAGATTCGTAAGTCTTTGGCAACAAATTTTTTGTTGGTTGTAAATCCTATAATGGCGTTGGCTACGGCTACAATTAGGATGAAAAGGACAAAATATGCCCAATAAGAATGCAGCATTTGTATAGTTTCGTACATATATTTATTTTTAGTTGATGCACAAAGGTACTTATTTTTTTGACGTGTGCATATAGCAAAAAACGCCTTCTGAAGTAGAAGACGTTTTTGTATGGTGTATGTTTTGTAGAATTAGTTTCCAACTGTCCAACCAGCACCCCAAGTTGCGTAGTCAGTTCCAGTTCCGTTTCCGTCACCTGAAATTAAATCAGCCTCTGTAAAAGCAACTCCTGTATCGTTTTTCACTTTTAAGATTATGTCAGTGAATAAGATGTTTGTTACTTGAGTTTCGTTACTTGTAACTCCAGCTCCTGTTGGGCTATCAGTATCGTTTCCGTCTAAATCGAATCCTTCTGCGTATCCTTGTAAAACTACGTTGTTAAAGATAGCTCTTGTTCCAGCTCTTAAACGAATAGCTTCACTACTTGTTCCTGATCCTAAACCGATAATGGTAAGGTTTGTTACAGTTGGGCTAGAGAAATAGATTGGACTTGAGTTGTTTCCGATATCTGTATTGAAACCATCCGCTTCAATTCCTTTATCGTGATCTGCTCCATGCTTTACATACGCGTCAGTGATGGTTCCTGTGTATCCTTCTGTCCAGTCGATAGAATCATCTTGTGCACCAACTACAGAGATATAGCTAGCATTTACAGTTCCACCAAAGAACTCAAATCCATCATCTTTTCCTTCAAATACTTGCACATACTCAACCGTAGTTCCGTTTCCAACTCCGTAGAAAGAAACTCCGTTGTTTTCAGATTGTCCATCTGCAGAACCTCCAGAGTATTGTACACGTACATAACGTAATGTACCTGAGTTATCAGCAGCGTTTGTTCCTCCATACGATAAACTAGCGATTTCAGAAGTAGCAGTTGCGCTTCCAGATACAGAGTTGATTGGCGCGCTTCCTAATAAAATTAATCCTCCCCAATCTCCAGCAGCTGGTGCAGAAGCATCAGAAGTGAATACAATTGGGTTGTCAGCAGTACCAACAGCTTCAATTTGTGCTCCTTGAGAAATAGCGATGTATACATCAGCACCAGAAGCTAACGCTTGAATTGTCATACCAGCAGGGATGCGTAAGGTGGTTCCTGAAGCCATGATTAATGATCCGTTTACTTTATACGAATTGTTTGCGTCTAAATTTAAATCAGTTGTGTATGTTCCTGATAAAAAGATAGTTTGCCCAGTAGTTCCACCACCTGGGTTTGTTGTGTTGTTTGTTACACTGTTATCTGTAATATTAATGTCAGCAGTGTCATCTGTTGCACATGAAGTCATAACTAATGCTCCTAAAAGTGCGAATCCAAAAAGTATGCGATTTTTCATTGTTTCTGTGTTTAAATTGTATTCTTTAATTGTGTTTGTTAAAAATTATATTTTAATTGTACTCCTATATTTCTTCCTCTATCGTAGTTTGAAACTCCTTTTCCGTTCGTAGATGTTACTAATACATCTCCTCCAGAAGTTTCACGTATGTATTTGATTTTAGGGTTTAGTAAGTTTCGGATACTAAAGTTAATTTCAAAGTTTTCCGTAATTTCATTCTTCATGATGAAGTCTAATGTTGGCACTGACTTTTCAATGATGTTTCCTAATTGCCCTGATCCTAAAGCATCAATTCTATCTGAGAAATAGGAGAATACTAAGTTTCCTGTTGGTTTGTAACTTCCAAATGTAGGCGAGTAACTGATGTCCGCATTCATAATAAATGGTGAAGCTCCTTGTAACTGCTCTGTGCTGTTTCTAAAGTTTACACTATAGGTTCCCTGAATGACATCAAATAAGTCTTGCTCAGTGTGCATAAATGTGGTGTTCAATCCAGCAGAAAGTAAGGTGTTATCGTCTTTGTCTTGTAATAAGTTCTTTCTAACTTCAATTTCAACTCCATATACATCTGCTTGTTCCCCAGTTCTAAAATAACGTTGAGTTCCTGTGGCGTCAAAAGCAACGACTCTGTTTACTGGGTCTGAAATTTGTTTTGCAAACGCAGATACCGAGAAGATTTCTCCTTTTCCAAAGAACCATTCGTATTTTACATCAAAGTTTAACACATTTGAATAGGCAACATCACTTACATTGATAAAAGTTGGATCATCTGAACCTAATAAATCAGGATTTCCACCAATTCTGTTGGTTACATCGATGTAAACGAAAGGTGCTGTTTCTTTAAATTCTGGTAAAGAAACGGTTCTACTTGCAGAGAAACGTAAATTTTGTTCTTCTGTTAGTGCATATCGAACATTGATACTTGGTAAAAAGAAGTTTTCATAAGCGCTTCTGCTAGAGTTTCCATTGTTTCCTAAGTTGATGACATCATAAGCAATACTTTGATCGAACGATTCTACTCTAATTCCAGGCACAAATAACCATTTTTTGCCCACTTTGATTTCAGCATCGGCATATCCTGCAAATAAATCTAAATTCCCTTTATAGGTGTTTTCTGGACTTCCAGGTCTGTTTGTATTGCTTAATCCTGGTAATGAATTTATTACTCTAATTTCGTACACTCCACCAGAAGTTAAGTTTAAGTTTGATATTGAAAATACACTATTTAAGTTATTTACATCAGTAATCGCATAGTCTGAATCAATAATATCATAACCGTAACGTATGTTTTCGAAATTACGCTCTTTACTTCTTGCGTTGTATCCAAAGTTTAGTTTGAAGTTTTCATTAGCTTCATAATTCAAATTTAATCGACCATTAAATTCAGTATCGTCAATATCTTGGAAATACCGTTGGTTGTCATAATCAACGTTGCTAAAAAACGTTGGATTTGTCGTTGGATCAGTATCCAATGCAAACTGATAGTTCTCAATAGTAATACGCTTACGATCGGGTTGTCTTGCGTACACTACATTGTAGCCAGCTGCCCAATCCAATTCAAATTTTCCTGATTTGTGATTTCCTATTAATTGATTTACATACACTTGGTTTTGATCGAACTGTGCGTTCATTTGATAAAAACCTTCGTCTGTATTTAAAATAGCATCTCTATCTCTACCTTTTCCATCGATACCAAAATACCCAACTTCGTTTGTAGAACTGTTGATGAATAACGAATTGAATTTCAATTTATTAGCATCATCAAATTTATAGTTTACAGTTGCCATAGCCGTGGTAGTTGTACTATATTCAAATTCTTCCGCAGCTCCAAAAGTTTTCTTTTCAACCGTTGTAAAGTCTGTTGCTTCCCCTTTTCTATATTCGTACCCATTCTCGAAAGAAACCGTTCCGAATACACTCAAACGCGAGCCATTTTCAAAATCGAACGATTTTCCAGCAGACGCTCCAAAAGTTACATTGATTGGCGTGTTTACACTTTCTGGATCAATTCCGTGTGATAAAATCACTGCAAACGGATTCTGATTGTGTCGTGCATAATCTCCAAAATATCCAGAACCTTCGCTCTTCACAAAGTTTTCTCCAATAGCATTTGTATTTACACTTGTTCCAACAAATACATCGAAAAATCCTTTTCCTTTGTATTCTTTTGAATCAATATTTACATTACCAGCAGCGAAATCTCCATATTGTTTCGCAGAATATGCTTTACTAATAGATACATTTTCGATGACATCAGAAGAAAATAAACTTAATTCAATATTCTTTTTGTTGATATCATTCGCAGGTAATGGCAATCCGTTAAACGTTGTATTCAAATATCGGTCGCCCAATCCACGGACATATACATTGCTTGAACCTTCTTGCTGAGAAACTCCAGATATTTTTGAAACTGCTCCTGCAGCATCACCCACACCTTTCTTAGCCAACTCTTCAGCGCCAATACTTTGTTTGATATCTACGGCTTTCTTTTGTTCTAATAACAAAGCCGCTTCTGATACTTTTCGCGTTGTCGTTGTAATGATCACCGCATCTAATGCAGCAGCATTTGCACCTAGAATTACGTCTACTGTTGTAATTTTTCCAGCATTTACTACTACATTTGGAACTTCTTTTGTTTCGTATCCCACAAAACTAAAAATTAATGTGTACGTTCCGGGAGCCACATTCTGAATTTGGTACAATCCATCTAAATCGGAAGTTGTTCCTTTCGTAGTTCCTTTTATAGTAATGTTAGAAAATGGTAGCGGATCATTGTTCACTTCTTTATCAAGCACTTTCCCGACAATAGAGCCGTTTTGTGCATATCCCATCATAAGGGTAAAAAATAGGAGAATCGTAAGTATAGTATTTTGTCTCATTTGGTGTTTTTATTTCACAGGGCAAAGAAATGTGCAACGTGTAAAGGTGGTGTTACTTGCAGGTTAAAAGTTTGTAATATGTATGTTAGCTTAATGTTATCATATTAAATGTGTGTTAACTGCTTTCAATATTTAGTTTTATCTTTACTTTTGAAGTATTGAAACATATACTTAATTATTATTTAAAAAAATAAAAATCAACTACTTAAACTAAAAAGGCACACATGAAAAAAAAGGATATCAAAATATTATTGGTTGATGATGAACCGGACATCTTAGAAATAGTTGGATACAATCTATCATCTGAAGGATATCAAATTTCTACTGCGAAAAATGGTATAGAAGCAGTTGCCAAAGCAAAAAAAGTAAAGCCACATTTAATCATTATTGATGTAATGATGCCAGAAATGGACGGAATTGAAGCGTGTGAAAATATTCGAAAAGATAGCAATCTTGCCAATACAATCATTACGTTTTTAACGGCTAGAGGCGAAGATTACTCACAAGTAGCAGGATTTGATGCCGGTGCGGATGATTACATCACAAAACCTATAAAGCCAAAAGTGTTGGTGAGTAAAGTAAAAGCATTGCTTCGCAGACTTAAAAATGATGAAGAAAATTCTCAAATCTTTACAGTTGGTAATATTGTCATTAATAGAGAAGAGTACAAAATTGTACAAGAAGGTACCGAAATCATATTGCCAAGAAAAGAATTTGAACTCTTGTCATTATTAGCTTCGCGACCAGGAAAAGTATTCAAACGAGAAGAAATTCTAGACAAAGTTTGGGGAAATGAAGTCATTGTTGGCGGACGAACAATAGATGTTCACATTCGTAAACTTAGAGAAAAAATTGGTGAAGACCACTTTAAAACCGTAAAGGGCGTAGGTTACAAATACGTAGAATAAATACATGACAAGAAAAATCAAAAGATCTTATAAATTTGCGCTAAGATCTACCCTATACATTAGCTTATTTTCAACCCTAGTGCTGGTTGTTTTACTAGCGGTTTTTGGTATTAAAAATTATATGATACCAATCATATTTATGAGTATCTGTTTTGTATTTTGCTTTTTTATCATTCAATTTAGAGTCGAGCGCTTTATTTACAAACGTGTAAAACGAATTTATGACGATGTTACTTTGTTAGATGTGAGTGATTTTCAAAATCATCCAATTACAACGGACATGGCAACATTAACAAAGGAAATTGAAAAATTTGCCACCAACAAAAAACTCGAAATCGAAACCTTAAAGATTCGAGAAAATTATAGAAAAGAATTTATCGGGAATGTTTCTCATGAATTAAAAACGCCCTTATTTACGGTGCAAGGTTATATTCTGACCTTGCTTGATGGCGCAATGGAAGACAAAAATATTCGTAAAAAATACCTAAATCGCGCTGGAAAAGGCGTTGAGCGTCTCATCTATATTGTGAAGGATTTAGATATGATTACCAAACTAGAAGCTGGCGATGTGCATTTAGATACCGAAGAATTTGACATCATTGAATTGGTGCAAAGTGTATTCGATCTGTTGGAAATGAAAGCAGCTAAAAAACAGATTACACTAGCGTTCGATATGAATTACGTAAACCCAATTATGGTGTTGGCCGACAAAGAACGTATTCAACAAGTGTTGACGAATCTTATTGTAAACTCTATTAAATACGGACGTGAAAACGGAACTACCGAAATCAGCGTAGAAAACTTAATCCGAAACAAAGTCATTGTCCGTGTGACAGATAACGGAGAAGGAATAGAAAAAGAAAACATTCCCCGATTATTTGAACGTTTCTATCGGGTAGACAAAAGTGGTTCGCGCCAAGAAGGTGGCTCAGGTTTAGGATTGTCTATCGTAAAACACATCATTGAAGCACACAACGAAAAAATATATGTGGAAAGTGAATACGATGTGGGTTCAGAATTTTCATTTACGTTGGAAAAGGTGAAATAAATCTTCGTGATCTTCTTGTTGGTTAAAACTAAGCAATCCTTTAAAATCAGCTACGCGCGCTAACATATCAATGGAGAAATCATCTTGTGTTGCGCTTGGTACTAACTGATGTTTTTGCAAACGTTTGGCTAAATATTCTTGTTCAAACTGTCCCGGAGTCGGAATAAAAAACGCTTTCTTATTCAGTTTTGCCAAATCCATTATGGAAGTATACCCCGAACGGCATAAGACTAGTTCACTTTCGTTAAACGCTTTTTCGAGTTGTTCGCTTTGCATAAAATTAAATACATCACAATTCAAAAACTGAAAATGTTCTTGATTGTTTTCAATCTTTCCACGGACAAAAAGTACTTTGCCGTCAAAATGCTTCACTTCTTCAAATAGCTTTTCTTCCAATAGCGTGCGTTGCGGTTCTGGTCCTGATAGAATCACCATCAAATCATACACCATTGGCAATTCTTGCGTCTGCAATCGACTCAACGGCCCAATATATTTCAATCGTAAAGAACTGTGCTTTAAATGGCCTAATTTCCCAGAAAGATTCGGTTTTCCAGCGACATCAGGAATCCAACATTCATCAAACTTTTTTATAATTAATTGATGAAGCTTACTGCTTAGCCAAGTGGTGTTTCCGCTTAATACATTCAATTGATGCGTGATAAAAACAGAAGGCACTTTTTTACTATATACGCCCAATCGATTGTCAGAAATAATTCCGCAGAAATCGCGCGTTTTTATCAATTTCTTTACAATTTTTCGTTCTTTAGAAATAGCTTTCAGCATTTTAGGAGAATCTTTCAACATCTTTAATTTGAAATTTTTTCCTTTCTTGGCATATTCTATTTGGTAATCGGGCAGCGTGATGGTTTCCAACGCTGGAAACTCTTTTTGTAACAATTGCAATGCAATACCATCGGAAGCGAGCACAGGAATAAAATTTTGCGCTAGCAAACCTCTAATAATTGGAATGCATCGCGTAGCATGACCTAAACCCCAATTTAGTGGTGCTACAAGAACAGTTTTTGAATTCTTCATAAAATCAAAGATAAGAATATAAAAAGGTCTACAAGATTTCCTTAGTTTTGTCAAAATATTAAGAAAACATTGTGGGAAGTAAAAACAAACTAAAACGCTTTAGAGAAAACGATACGTTTTCGAATGTGATACAACCAACACGTGAAGAAATTGTAGCAAATCAATTTCCGCACAAGGGAACATGGAACAGCGATTTTTTTAAAAATGACGCACCAATTGTGTTAGAATTGGGTTGTGGTAAAGGAGAATATACGGTAGCGTTGGCAAAAAAGTTTCCAAATAAAAATTTTATCGGAATCGATATCAAAGGAGCTCGGTTTTGGCGAGGTGCAAAAACAGCTATGGAAGAGGGTATAAAAAATGTTGCTTTTATCAGATCGCAAATTGAACTCATAGAAGGAATGTTTGCAGAAAATGAAGTCTCCGAAATTTGGATTACATTTCCAGATCCGCAAATAAAATACAAGCGAACGAAACACCGAATGACCAATGCAGCATTTTTGGCACGCTACAAAAAAATACTAAATGCGGAAGGAACGGTACACCTAAAAACCGATAGCGAATTTATGCACGGGTATACATTAGGACTCTTGCATGGCGCAGGACACGAGGTTTTATATGCCAATCATGATGTGTACAAAAATGAAGGAAGTCCAGCTGAAGTTACTGAAATTCAGACATTTTATGAGTCGCAATATTTGGAAGTAAACAAACCAATTACCTATATTCACTTCAAAATCAAGTAATGGTCGATCTCATTATTCTCTTTTTTGTTACTTTTTCGGCAGCACTCTTAGGTGTCGTGCCGCCTGGACTAATCAATATTACAGCAGCAAAAATAAGCACACAAAAGGGGAAAATGAATGGTATTATTTTCGCTATTGGCGCTTCGTTAGTAGTGCTTTTTCAAGCCATCATTGCCGTTACAATTTCTAAATATCTTCATCACAACCAAGAAATCATAGATATATTACTAAAAGTAGCCTTGGTTATTTTTGGATTCTTGGGGATTTACTTTTTTATCATTGCTCGAAAGAAAAAAGAAAAGCGAATCCGAATGGTGAAAGTGAGTAAAAAAAGCAGTTTTTTTAAAGGGATTTTCTTAGCAACGCTCAACGTATTGCCAATTCCATACTTTGCAGGACTGAATGCTTTGTGGAATGTTTCTGGCTTAATGGAATTTACCATCACAGACATTATCATATTTGTATTGGCAGCAGGTTTTGGAACATTTGCCATGTTGTATATGTATGTTTTTTACTTTGACAAATCGCAATCGCGCTCAGGTAAATTCTCTAAATATTCAGATTATATTTTAAGTGTACTCATGTTGATTTTGGTCATTATTACACTTGTTCGTATCTTTTATAATGCACAAGATATTCCATGAAACCAGCAAATGAAAACTTCTTTGAACGGGTTTACGAAGTCGCAAAACTCATTCCGTACGGACGTGTTACAAGTTATGGCGCAATTGCCAAATACTTAGGCGCGGCAAGAAGTGCGCGCATGGTGGGTTGGGCAATGAACAGTTCTAGCAAACATGAAGATATTGCAGCACACCGAGTTGTCAACAAAAAAGGATTGCTCACAGGAAAACATCACTTTCAAGGCACAAATCTCATGCAGCAATTGTTGGAAAGTGAAGGTGTAGAAATTATTGACAATCAAATTCAAAATCTTGAAAAATATTTTTGGGATCCAGCGGTGGAGATTTGAAATTTATCAATGTATCAATTTGACAATTTGATGATGTGTTGATTTGACATCACAAAAAATAAACCGCAAAATGTAAAATTATAAATGTAAAAGTCCAAAGTGTTTTTTAATCTTTGAATTCTTCAATATTTCAAAAACAATACGATAATAATTACCCTTTCACAATTTTCTTGACCAATGTAGCTCCAGACGCAGTTTTAATCTTTACAAAATAGGTTCCTTGTGTAAATTTTGATGTGGAAATTTCAAGACGATTGCGTATGCCAGTGTACGAATTTTGTTGAATGATTCTTCCAGCAATATCATAAATTTGTATTAATGCAATCGTTTCTTTCGTTTCAATGGTAAATACATTTTTCACAGGATTAGGATAGATTTCAATAGTAATCAATTCGAAATTAGTGGTGTTTAACGTATTTTCAATAGTTGTAATCATTCTATTGGTATCAATCGGAAAGTTGTAATCAAAGTAAATTTCAGCTTCATTTTCAAACGTATCATTTTCAACCAATGTTGGCAATGTTTTTATTTTAAACGTAACATATCCGTCATTGGAAGCATCATCAAAAGGCAGATTGATATTTTCAAAAATAAATTCCACCGTATTTGTGTTGGTGATTTTAGTAGCAACAGCATGACTTGCGTTAGTAATGATGATCGAATTTGGATCAAACATCGAAGTATCTATCACATCTTTTACAACTACATTAATCGCATTTGCCGTTCCTAAATTTTCAAAACGAATCATATAATCTACATATTTGTCAATGAAATCAGTCGTAACTTGATCGCCTTGTAAGCATGTTTTATCATTCGGATCAAAAGAATTGACCACAATTTGCGAAAGTGTGAATGTGTTATCTTCCATCGTTTCATCAGCGACAATTGGTGTAATAGTTGTTGTAAATTCTAACACATCATCAGCATTCAACGGAAATGGATCTGTTGGTGTGTTTAAATTCATCGTCACAATAATTTCGCGCGATTCAAAAGGTGCAAGATTGGCATAATTCCATTGCAATGAGTTTGTTGATTGTGTTGCGAATGTTGGATTTGCACTTACAAAATCCATAAAATCATCATTGAAAATCAACGAAATGTCTCCTGAAAGTGTTGTGTTTCCTTTGTTTTTGTAGCTGATTTTATAAGAACTATCAAAACCTGGTCGCGCTCCTGTGATAGGAAGCAATGTTACGTCGACATCATTGTGAGTTCCATTTGGTGTAATGCAAAAATCTTGTGTAAACGGACTTGTATCTGTTGGAAAATCTACCGTTACACTTGCTGGCGAAACCGTAAAATAATTAGGATTTTCTAATATAGGTGTTAATGTATAAATTCCATCGCCTGAAAAATGAAAACGATACGTTCCGTCATTTTCGGTAGCAACAGTAGAAGTTTCGTTTGTGCTATTTGTCAAATTTAAGTTTAGGTATTGATATGGATGATCGTTGGTATCACAACCATTTCCATTACCGTCAAATAGAACTGTTCCTTGGATTGTATTGTAGCTTCCGCCTGGCGTAAAAGAACAATAGGTATTTACAGCGATACTTAAGTTAGATGGCATTCTTAAATTAATTTCATCAATTTCAAAGTCATCTGCACAAATGTATTCAATAGGATTTCCTGTGTATTGAAAATGATATGTATAGTAATAATCATCGGTTACGGTCGTCGTAAAACTATTTCCGTTTTTTACAAACAATTGTGTAATCATATTGTCTCGGCAATATAAATATGTCAAGTTAGGGTTTTGAGAAACATCAAGTGTTGTTAAGTTGTTGTCATTGCAATTTACACTGTATAATTCTGGAAATGGACTCAGATCTAGTGTTGTGAGTCCTATATTTGCACAACCTAATGTCTTTAATCCCGTATTTTGAGAAACATCAAAACTGTTCAACGGATTATTGCCGCAGTCAAGATGGAATAAGTTGCTATTTTGCGAAACATCAATGGAAGTCAAAAGGTTATAACTACAAGTCAAAGTTTGCAAATTGGTATTTAAAGATGTATCTAATGAAGTGATGGCATTTTTGTAACACAACAGCGTTTGCAGATTTGTATTTTGCGAAGTATTAAGTGCTGTAATTTGATTGGGTTGGCTATCTGGAATATAATTATTAGTACTGTCGTCAGTATAACAATGCAAGGTTTTTAAATTGGGAAGCTGTGAAATATCTAGCGAAGTAAGACCATTGTTAATACAATAAATAGTTTCCAAGTTTGTGTTACTTCCAAAAATAATTCCTTCCATCGTTGCATACGAACAAGTTAGGTATTCCAATTGTGAATTAGTACTTAAATCCAGCGTTTTAAAGGTATTTTTATTTACTGGAGAATACACGCCATAAGGAACATCTGAATTTCCCGAAAGATTTCCACAATACAAATATTTTAAATTTGGGTTATTCGTTAATAGTAAAGAATTTAGCAGGTTTCCTCTGCAATCTAAACGTTCCAAATTTACATTTTGACTCACATCTAAAGTTGCAATTAGATTTCCTGTAACATATAAGTTTTTTAAATTGACTAATGGACTCACATCTAAATAAGATACGCGAACTGTGTTGTAAGGATCGCCAAAAATAGAAGAATCACAACGTAAGGTTTCTATATTTATAAAATCGTCTAAGCCTTTAATAATTGGGCTCATTACTGTTAAAGTCGTCACACTTTCAGCTTCTGTAATTTGTATTTCTCCATCACCGTTGGTATCAACGTTGGTTTGTGCAAGAATATCATTTTTCAACTGTAATGGAAGTGTTGTTACAATTGGCGGACCATTTGGAGTTATACAAAAATCATGAACAACCGTAGTTCCATCTGCCGGAAGGTTTACCGTAATACTCGAAGCAGAAAAGGTATAATAACTTGTATTTGGAACAGATGGCGTAATGGTATACGTGCCAGCTTTTCCGATAAATTCATAATTTCCAAACTTGTCTGTATAAATTGTCAAGTCATCACTTCCGTTTGAAATGGTATATTCAACTTCAGGTAAAAAGTTGTCTCCAGCATCACATCCGTTTAAGTTACTATCCAAGTTATTTTTTCCTTGAATGGTGTAATAAAGTGTTCCTGTTGGAGTTGGTGGGCAATTGGTTTCAAAAGTTACATTTGGAAATCCACTATTTGCAGTCGCAGATTGAAGATTGCTAAGTTCATTTGCATCACAACAAATGGATTGAATATTCGTATTCTCAAAGCGATAACTGCTAAAATAATTTACATTTCCATCTTTTATGTTCAATGTTTCCAACGGATTGTATGAAAACGCCAAGGTATTTGTGATGTTATTATGACTCATATCTAATGAGGTCAATTGGTTTTGGACACAAGAAAATTGTATAAGATTTGTTAAATTCGATAGATCAATAGTCGTAAGTTGATTTTGGTCGCAATACAATTTTTCTAAGTTCGTCAAATTTCCGACATCTAACCATGTCAATCCGCGTCCAGCCACATCTAGGTCTTTCAAACTGATCAAATGATTCACATAGTAATTAGGACCATTTGTTCCATAAGTCCAATAACTAAACTCTTCCAAGCCTGTTAGTCCAGTAATGTCTATTTTGTTAGGGTTTGTATTACATTCAAGAACTCTTAAATTTGATAAACCAGAAAGGTTTATTTCAAAAGAAAAATTTGACAAGTAAAGAACTTCTAAATTTGTCAATGTTCTCAAATCAATATTTTCACTATCAGCTCCTGAAATGGATGAGCCAATGTTTAAATTTGTAAGATTTGTAAAGTGTTCAATGCCTTGAAACGTTCTAGCGGAGATATAACTTGCATTCAAACTGGTAAGTGTGCTCGCTTCTGATAGCTGAATTTCGCCGTCATTATTTGTATCAATACCGGTGTTTAAAATGGCAGCTTTAAATCTTGCATCGCCAATGTTAACAATTTGCGAATGCGAAATGTATGTACATACGAAGAATGTACAAAGTAGGTAAAAATTTTTCATTTGTAGTTTGAGGTAAAATTACTGGGGGAAAGTACGAAGTAAGGTAATTTGAAAGCGAAATGAAAAGAATTCATTCAATTTTCGACCAAAGACCAAGAGTTTGAAGATGAGTAGC
Source organism: uncultured Kordia sp. (assembly GCA_964351775.1). Lineage (GTDB taxonomy): Bacteria > Bacteroidota > Bacteroidia > Flavobacteriales > Flavobacteriaceae > Kordia. Next base: position 25,733 of record CAYGPQ010000059.1, read on the forward strand.
TACTAAAAAATCAATCATAACAAGATCGTATTGCAGCATCAATCATTTCAATATAACAGCTTCAAATTCTAAACATTTCGCTGTATCTTTGCAATTTAGAATCAATTTACATTAAAAAGTAAAACAATACATTTCATCGAAACTTACAGATCAAAAAAATCAACGTTGTGAAAATAGAAAAGAAAGACATACAAGCAGCATTAAGTACCATCACAGTTCCGGGAGAAGGCGCAAACATGATTGCTAGTGGCGCCGTACGAAACATCATGACATTTGCAGACGAAATTGTAGTGGATATTGTCATTACAAATCCTGCATTACAAGCAAAGAAAAAAGTAGAAGCAGAAATCATTTCGGTACTTCATAAAAAAGTATATGCGGACGCAAAAGTAAAAGTAAACACCAAAGTAGAAGCGCCTGAAAAACCGCAAATTAAAGGAAAATCGTTGCCAAATATCAAAAATATTATAGCAATTGCTTCTGGAAAAGGTGGCGTTGGAAAATCTACGGTAACGGCAAATATTGCCGTTACATTAGCAAAAATGGGCTTCAAAGTGGGCGTGTTAGACGCGGATATTTACGGACCATCAATGCCCATCATGTTTGATGTAGAACGCGAAAAACCCTTAGCAGTTCGTGTAGGTGATGTTTCTAAAATGAAACCTGTGGAAAGCTATGGTGTCAAAATACTCTCTATAGGATTCTTTACAAAACCAAATCAAGCCGTAGTTTGGCGTGGACCTATGGCGAGCAAAGCCTTAAATCAAATGATTTTTGATGCCGCTTGGGGGGAATTGGATTTCTTACTCATCGATTTACCTCCGGGAACGGGAGACATTCATCTAAGCATTATGCAAGCATTGCCAATTACGGGAGCCGTTGTCGTAAGTACACCGCAAAATGTAGCATTAGCCGATGCAAGAAAAGGTGTCGCAATGTTTCAACAAGAAAGTATAAATGTTCCTGTATTGGGAATTATAGAAAATATGGCGTACTTTACTCCTGAAGAGTTGCCAGATAACAAATATTACATCTTCGGAAAAGAAGGTGCTAAAAACCTAGCCGCAGATATTGATGTGCCATTTTTAGGAGAAATTCCGTTGGTACAAAGTATTCGCGAAGCGGGTGATGTTGGACGACCTGCAGCAATGCAAACAGCAACGTTAATCGAAGCTGCTTTTGAAAAATTGACACAAAATGTGGTGCAAGAAGTAGTAAATCGTAACGAAAGTTTGCCTGCTACGGAAGCTATCAAAATAACAACGATGGCTGGATGTTCAGCAGTAAAAAAATAATACGTAAACAAGATGCAAATGACAAGTGAAGAAATAAAAAATAATGTACAGAAAGCATTGGATGAAATTCGTCCTTTTCTTCAAAGTGATGGAGGCGATATTCGACTCGTGGGAATTGAAAATGATGATACGTTGGTCAAAGTGCAACTAGAAGGAGCTTGTGTCGGATGTAGTGTAAATCAAATGACATTAAAATCAGGAGTTGAAATGACGATCAAAAAATATGTTCCACAAATAGAAAAAGTAATCAGTATTGACTAACTGATAAATGTCAGAAAATAACATTCTTGAAAAATGCTATTTTTGTACAATATTATATTGAAAGAGAAATGATTAAAACCGATATACTTATTATTGGAGCTGGTCCAACTGGACTTTTTACCGTATTTGAAGCAGGATTATTAAAACTAAAATGTCACTTAATTGACGCATTACCGCAACCTGGCGGACAATGTTCAGAAATATATCCCAAAAAACCAATCTACGATATTCCCGGATATCCAGAAGTGTTGGCGGGCGATTTGGTAGACAATTTAATGAAGCAAATTGAGCCGTTTGAACCCACATTTACGTTGGGTGAACGCGCACAAACTATTGAAAAATTAGACGATGGCACTTTCATCGTTACGACAAATAAAGGTACTAAACATCACGCGCCCATTGTTGCCATTGCTGGCGGATTGGGAAGTTTTGAACCGCGAAAACCACCGATTCAAAACTTAGCAAACTATGAAGATCATGGCGTAGAATATATCATTCGCGATCCTGAACTTTACAGAGACAAAAAAGTAGTCATTGCTGGTGGTGGCGATTCTGCACTCGACTGGAGTATCTTTTTAACTGATGTAGCTTCGGAAGTAACCTTGGTTCACCGAAGAAACGAATTTCGTGGCGCGCTAGACTCTGTTGAAAAAGTACAAGAACTCAAAAATTTGGGAAAAATCAACCTGATTACACCTGCGGAAATCACAGGAATTCGCGGTGAAGGTAAGGTTACAGGTGTTGAGGTTTCTATAAAAGGAGAAGAACCATTCATACAAGAAACGGATCATTTTATTCCACTTTTCGGATTGGCGCCAAAACTAGGACCTATTGGCGATTGGGGATTAGAAATTGAGAAAAACGCCATAAAAGTTGATAACTCTTTAGATTATCAAACCAACATTCCGGGGATTTATGCCATTGGTGATGTCAATACCTATCCAGGAAAATTGAAGTTGATTTTGTGCGGATTTCATGAAGCAACGTTAATGTGTCAAAGTGCGTATCAACGTATTTTTCCAGACAAAAAATATGTTATGAAATATACAACTGTGAGCGGAATTGATGGTTTTGACGGTTCTCGAAAAGAAGCACCAAAAGCGGTTGTAAAAGCTATTAATTAAATTCGATATAGATTTTATTTTGTGATGTCACATCGAGCGCAGTCGAGATGCAATTGAAG
>CAYGPQ010000060.1:0-6334 GCA_964351775.1 uncultured Kordia sp.
AACTGAAAACTGAAAACTGAAAACTGAAAACTGAAAACTGAAAACTGAAAACTGACTAACTAGAAGTCAACTCCCGAAACAAACTCTCTAAATTTTTATTCTTAGGATTAATTTGCAAGGCTTTCAATTGATTGTCATGTGCAAAATCAAAAACCGTCGGGCGCATATCTTTTGTCGTGTCAAATGTAAGTTCGTATACCAAGCCGTGGGTGTTCGCAACTTTGGTTACATGCGGAATTTGCTCCAGTAGCACATCTTCAATGCGGTAATCAAACTCCACTTCAATCACTTGTTGTTGATCTTTCTGAAGTTTTGCCAATGTTGTATCAGCCACAATTTCGCCTTTATGAATAATAATCACACGATCGCAAATAGCTTCTACTTCTTGCATAATATGTGTCGACAAAAAAATCGTTTTCTCCTTTCCAATCGAAGTAATCAGATTTCGAATCTCCGTCAACTGATTCGGATCCAAACCTGTCGTGGGTTCATCCAAAATTAACACTTCCGGATCGTGTAACAAGGCATTTGCCAAGCCAACACGCTGGCGATACCCTTTGGATAATTCACTAATCTTTTTATGTGATTCTGGCAAAAGTCCTGTCATTGCTATCACTTCATCAATCCGCGATTTCGAAACCTTATATACATTTGCGTTAAACGCTAAATATTCACGCACGTGCATGTCCAAGTATAACGGATTGTGCTCTGCAAGATATCCAACACTCTTTTGCACATTTCGTGCATCAGCAATCGTATCAAAGGCATTCACAGCGGCTGTTCCTGAAGTTGCCGTCAAATAGGTAGTCAATATTTTCATCATGGTAGATTTTCCAGCACCATTCGGGCCTAAAAAGCCAACAATTTCACCTTTAGCAATGCGAAAAGAAACAGCATTCAATGCTTTCTGTTCACCATAAATTTTTGTGATATTTTCTACTACAATAGACATATACAGGAATTAGAGGTTCAAAACTACATAAATTTTTATCAGTATTTCACATCATTAAATCAAATAAAAACAAAAAACATAGCGGTTTACTGATAAAAACGTTTTTCTTTAAAAAATATTGGAAAACGATTTTGATTATAAAAATTAATCTATACATTAGCTAAACATAAATGAAAAACAGTATGTTTAGTACCAACTATTTTTGGCAAGGTTATTTTTACTTCTTCTACGGAAAGAAGTTGGAACTCCTTGTTATATAGTTTAGTGTAAACAAACACAAACATATCAAAGTAAGTTCCGAAATATATTCGGAACTTTTTTTTTGGATAAAAACGAATGAACCATTCATAACTAAAAACTTGAATGTTTGCTGATTAGGTTAAATGAATGCACCATATAACCGATAAAAAAGCAATAGATAATAATATATGAATAAAACAATTGCCATACAAGGAATTCAAGGTTCCAACCATCACAAAGTAGCCCAAGCATACTTCGGAAACGAAGTGCAATTGGACGAATGCTTATCTTTTGATGCTTTAGTAAATAGTTTGCTGAATGGAAAATGCAACTATGCAATCATGGCGTTGGAAAATACCATTGCAGGCTCTATCATTCCAAACTACGCACTCATTGATACTCATAATATTCACATCAATGGTGAATATTACCTAAACATTCATCATCACTTAATGGCGTTGCCCAATCAAACAATTGAGGATATTACGGAAGTGTGTTCACATCCCATGGCGTTATTGCAGTGTAAAGAATTTTTCAAGCAATATCCGCATATCAAATTGGTAGAAGATGTCGATACAGCAGCAGTTGCACAACGAATAGAAGCACAGCAACTCAAAGGAATTGCAGCAATTGCGACAGAAACAGCGGCAGATTTATTCAACTTAGAAATTCTCTCAGGAGAAATTCAAACAATCAAAACCAATGCTACACGTTTTGTAGTGTTGCAAAAAGAAAAACCAACCAATGGCATTGATCAAATTGACAAAGCGTCCATTCGTTTTGAACTCGATCACAAAAGAGGAAGTTTGGCAGCTGTATTAAATGTTATGAGCGATTGCAAACTGAATCTCACCAAAATACAATCCTTACCCATCATAGAAACGCTTTGGAAATATGCTTTCTTCGTAGATGTAACGTTTGAAGAATATGAAAATTATACCAAAGCCATTTCCATATTGGAAATCATGACGACAAGTTTAAAAGTGTTAGGAACCTATAAAAACCAACGAAACGCATGATTCCTGCAAAACGAATACATACAGTTGAAGAATACTATTTCTCTAAAAAATTACGAGAAGTACGCGAGTTAATAGCGGACGGAAAACCGATTATCAATCTGGGTATCGGAAGCCCCGATTTGCAACCGCCAACAGTTGTGGTAGACGCTTTAGAAGCAAGTCTACACGATGAAACCGCGCACAAATACCAAAGCTATCAAGGCATTCCTGATCTCAGAAATGCCATTGCAGATTTCTATCAAAAAAACTATCAGGTTTCGCTCAACGCGAATGATGAAATCTTACCATTAATGGGAAGCAAAGAAGGTATTATGCACATATCTATGGCATATTTGGATGAAGGTGATGAAGTATTAATCGCAAATCCGAGTTATCCAACCTATACTTCGGTAACGAAACTATTAGGCGCTATTCCGAAATATTACAACTTAAAAGCGGAGCACAATTGGTTACCCGATTTGGAAAAGCTAGAACAACAAGATGTAAGCAAGGTAAAATTGATGTGGGTAAACTATCCGCACATGCCAACTGGCGCAAAAGCAACGAAAGCCTTCTTTGAACGTTTGATTGTATTTGCAAAAAAGCATCAAATACTCATCATTAATGACAATCCATACAGTTTCATTCTCAATGACGAACCGTTAAGCATTTTGTCCATTGATGGCGCAAAAGAGGTGGCGTTAGAATTAAATTCGCTCAGTAAATCGTTCAATATGGCAGGTTGGCGTACGGGAATGGTCATGGGGAAAGCAGCGCACATTCAACATGTGTTAAAAGTAAAAAGCAATATGGATTCAGGTATGTTTTACGGAATTCAAAAAGGAGCTATTCAAGCATTGGCAAGTTCCAAAGAATGGTTTGAAACGCTCAATAAAATATATGCAAAACGCCGTGAATTGGTATGGGAATTAGCCGCAAAGTTGCACTGTACCTTCGACAAAGAAACTGCTGGAATGTTTGTATGGGCAAAACTGCCAGCAACTAACGAACTCACCTCAGAAGAATTCATAGACAAATTACTCTATGAAAAAGATGTATTCATCACGCCGGGAAGCATTTTCGGAACACAAGGAGAAGGCTATGTGCGCTTTTCATTATGTGTATCTGAAGAAAAAATAAAAGAAGTCATTAATAGAATGTGAGATGAAACAAAAAATAGAAATTATACAAGCTTACATTAATGCATACAATACATTTGATATTTCAGGAATGTTGAAAGATTTGCATACAAATATTATTTTTGAAAATTATGAATCAGAAACGTTGACACTAGCAACTCAAGGAATTAAAGAATTTGAAACACAGGCTAAAAAAGCAGCGCTATTATTTCAATCTAGGATGCAACGAATTGTTGATATTTCAAAAAATGAAAATGAAGTTGTTGTTGCTATTAATTATCATGGCATACTAGCTGTAGACATTTCTGAAGAGGTGAAAAAAGGAGAAGAAATTACGTTGAATGGTAAAAGTATCTTCTTTTTTCGTGATCAAAAAATAAGTAAAATCATTGATATTAGTTAACATGAACGTATACATCATAGGAATCGGACTCATCGGCGGAAGCATGTCTTTGGATATTCAAGAAAAATATCCGACTGCCGTGATTTACGGAATTGATACCAACGATGCGCATTTGGAAGAAGCATTGCAACGACAGCTCATTCATAAAAAAGCAACGATTGCTACCATAAAAAATGCAGCTATTGTCATCATTACCATTCCTGTGCACGTTTCCATTAATGTCATTTCGGAAGTATTACATCAAATTGACGACCATACCTTAGTCATTGATGCGGGTTCCACCAAAGAAAAAATCTGCGAAAGCATTGCTGCACATCCAAAACGCAGAAACTTTTTGGCAGCGCATCCCATTGCAGGAACGGAATTTTCTGGGCCAAAAGCCGCTATCAAAGGCTTGTTTATAGACAAAACAAATATTATATGTGAAGTGGAAAAAACGGCATTTACCTTGCAAGAAACTGCCTTAGAATTGTTCAAAAACTTAGGCATGCGCATTCGGTATATGGATCCAAAATCGCACGACAAACACATTGCATACGTATCGCATCTATCGCACATTAGTGCATTTATGTTAGGAAAAACGGTCATAGAAAAAGAAAAAAACGAACGCGATATTTTCGATTTGGCAGGCAGTGGATTTGCTTCCACAGTGCGTTTAGCAAAAAGTTCACCAGCCATGTGGACACCAATATTTGAGCAAAACAAAACCAATGTCATCGAAACATTAGACGAATATATAGCCAACTTACAAGCATTCAAAACCTTGATGTTGCAAGATAATTTTGAAGGAATTTATACAGAAATGGAAAATACGAATCATATTAAAAAAATATTAAACGGAATTAAATAACCATCATTAGGGCGTTTCCTCCGAAAAAAGCGGAGGCCGGGCTATCCGCGTTACACGGTAACTTGCTCCTATCCCTAACGCGAAAGAACAGGTAAGTACACTGAGTAAAATCGAAGTGCTATCCCTAACGCCACAGTTTTCTCAAAAGAGGGAATCTCAAAGAACCAAAATAACAATCAATAGTGTATCCTGAATTTGTCAAAGCATACACAGAAAAAAGTAAAAAAAGAAAAACCATGGAAAACAAAAAAGAACTCAGAAACTGGTTAAATGCTTTCGGATTAGAACATCCTTTAGTAATCGCAGGGCCATGTAGTGCTGAAACGGAAGCACAAGTGCTAAAAATAGCGCATCAACTAAAAGATACAGATGCAACGGTATTGCGCGCAGGAATTTGGAAACCGCGTACGCGTCCAGGAAATTTTGAAGGTGTTGGTGCACTCGGACTCAAATGGTTGCAAAAAGCCAAACAAGAAACCGGAATGTTAACAGCTACGGAAGTTGCCAACGCAACACACGTACGTTTGGCATTAGAACACGATGTGGATGTATTATGGATTGGTGCACGATCTACGGTAAGTCCATTTATTGTACAAGAAATTGCAGATGCACTTAATGGAACGGACAAGATTGTTTTGGTGAAAAATCCTGTAAACCCTGACTTACCTTTATGGCTTGGTGCTGTAGAACGTTTATATACTGCGAATATTAAGAACTTAGGAGTCATTCACAGAGGATTTTCAACCTACGAAAAAACGCGTTACAGAAACAATCCGGAATGGCAAATTCCAATTGAATTGCAAAACCGTTTTCCAGATTTGCCATTAATCTTAGATCCATCGCATATTGCGGGACGTAGAGATATCATTTTTGACATTTGCCAAACAGGTTTAGACTTAAATTTTGACGGTTTGATGGTAGAAACACATTTCGATCCCGACAATGCTTGGAGTGATGCCAAACAGCAAATTACGCCAGCGACTTTAGTACAAGTCATGGAAGATTTAAAAATTAGAAAGGCAACCGATACGGAAGCTGAATATAGAAATGCGTTAAACACCTTCCGTACACAAATTGATGTGATTGACCATCAACTCATAGAAATGTTAGGAAAACGTATGAAAGTAGCGGATAAAATTGGTGCCTTGAAGAAAGAAAAAAACGTAGCCATTTTACAAACCAAACGTTGGAATGAAATCTTAGGAAAAATGATTTTAGAAGGCGAACAAAACAATCTGAGTGAAGAATTTGTATTACGAATCTTTAAAGCTGTTCACCAAGAATCGATCAATCATCAAGAAAAAATAGTGAATAGCTAAAAAAATGTAAAAGCAAAGCGAGCCAAACGGCTCGCTTTTTACTTTCAGCAATCGCTATAAAAAATTATGCGCAACCGCAATCTGTATTTGGAATTGCAGATTCAGGCGAACATTTTAAAATATCCATTGAATTTGGATTTTGTTCGCTTCCTACAGAAGTATCTATTGGATTATCTCCACCTTTCACAGAAAAACTAGCAATAGATTTCTTGTGAAGTAAGAGGCTTTTCAAATTTCTTTTTTTCATAATCACATGTTGTTTTAAAATTTATTAAAAAGGATTGTGAATTGATTCACACTCAAATCCGCACGTTTCCGCGCACGTTTCTTGTGCAATTGTTGGCCCACATCCCGTTGGTACTTCACTGTAACATGAATTACCATCTGACCAGCAACCGATAAAATCTGAATTTAGTACAGTATCCGTTGGTCC
>CAYGPQ010000060.1:6434-18298 GCA_964351775.1 uncultured Kordia sp.
AAATCTGAATTTAGTACAGTATCCGTTGGTCCCGTAAACGTTCCAGTGTCAACACTATCTGCGCCACCAGTAAGATTTGATACGGATATTTTGTTTAAGGTTAAATTTTTTAAATTTCGTTTTTTCATAATTTTTAATTTATAGTTAATAAAAATTTAATCAGAACAGTGCTTAGCAAAGAATACCATAGCTTTCTTCACATCCAATACATAATGATCGAATATTACTATTCATTGGATTATGAACGGTCGCTCCATCTTCTGACGGATCACACCATCCACTTAATTCTGCGCATTCTGAACAAGTGTACGTATATGCTTCATCAACAGGATTATCTCCACCAGTAAGATTTGATACAGATGTTTTGTTTAATGCTAAACTTTTTAAACTTCGTTTTTTCATAATAGTTATGTTTTAAATTAATAATGATTCAAAGCACGATATAATATTTTATCAAAAAAAGAAACATCATTGACGGTTTATGAATTCGCAATAAAACGCTGTTAGCGAGAGAAATAGATTGTTGATGGTTTATGAATTCGCAATACTAAACTTTCCTGCAAATGACACACTTATAATTTTTTTTTTGATAACTCAGATTTATATATACATTTGCAAACTCCCACAAATTATTACAAATAACAATCACCCTAAAACTTTAAAACACACATGAAACACATTTTACACGTATTCTTATTTCTTTTTGTAGTTACTATGAACGCACAAGGGAAATTAGGACCTATTTCAATTTTCTATGGAGAAGAAATCAAAGAAGACAAAGAAAAAATTGTTCGTATTGCTGGAGAACTCAATGGAAAAATTTACACCTTAGCACGTAAAGGAAAAAAAGATTATTTACTTAAAATGTTTGGCGCAGACAAAATGGAAGTGCTCGGAACACAAGAAATTGAATTTTCTGAATACAAAGGAAAAGATCTCGATTTTGAAGAAATTATTGTCATCGGGAATAACTTATATGCGTTTGGAAGCTTGTACGATCGGAAGGCAAAAGAAAGTCATTTAGTAGGATTTCCAATCTCTGCCGACGGAAAACTTTCAAAAAACGGGCAAGTATTATTCAATACGAAAGTGACTAAAAAAAGAGAAAGAGGTGCTTTTTACTTCAAAGAATCACCCGCTGGAGATCAATTACTAGTGATGCACGCCGCTTTTTTTGATAAAAAAGAAGAAGTTCAGTACGAAGTAAAATTGTTTGATGAAAATCTTCAAACTGTCATGACGAACTTAGAAACGGTTCCTTTTGAAGATAGAAGCGACTTAGAATTCAATATTGCAGATTTTGATGTGAATGTGTATGGTGACATTTTTATTGTAATCAATGAAAGTTATAGAGATCGTAAAGCGAAAAAAAATATTGAAAAATTTGAAGTACACGCGTTCAAAAAAGAAAAGCAGTATGCAAAAGAAATTATCAATATCGATTTTACAAATAGAGAAGTGATCAACTGTGAATTACTCGCAACCAACAAAGACATGTTGCACTTAGTTGGGTTTTACTCAAGCGTTCGTAAAAACGGAAAGGCAAACAAAAAATTACGAGGTGTCTATGCTGTTACTGTGGATGCAAATACGAATGAAGTGACCAATTTAAAATTCAATAAGTTTGATTATGAAACAAAAGTAAAACTCATTGGAGAGCGCAGAGCTAAAAAAGACAAAGACATCAAGCCTTTATACAGTACCCATAGTTTGATTGAAAAAACAGATGGTGGATTGTTTTTATTATCAGAATATCAACAAATAATTGTTGGAAGATCACAAGGAATTGGACCAGTAGCCATACAGCCAATCACCTACATAAACAATGAAATTATTGTAACCTCTTTAAACGCTGACGGAACGGTAGCTTGGACAAATGTAATTGCAAAAGAACAAAAGGCTGCATTTACGGTATTCTCATTAGGAATCTTTGGTTTTGCACAAGGAAACAACTTTAGTGTAGGAGTTGGAATCTCCATTCCAATTGCGGTAGCAGGTAGAGGTCCAGAATATTTAAGTGCGATTCCAATCTATGAAAATGGACAATTAACAGTCGTTTTCAATGACAACAAAAAGAATATTGGTGTAACGGATATTGAAGAAATCAAAAGCTTAGGAAACTATAACAAAGCAATTCCAACGGCGTTTGTATTTGACGATCAAGGAAACATTACGCGAATTGATCCAGAAGAAGTCCAAGACGGACAATTAGTCATCAGACCAGGGATTTATTACAGAAAAGGGGCAAATGATTACATTATTTACGCATCAAGAAAATCAAAAGACAAATTGGGAAGAATGCAAATTCAAGATTAACCAATATGGTCACAAAATAAAAAGGTTTGTATGAAAGTACAAACCTTTTGTTAGTTATAAGAATAATAGTGATCTTTGCGGCAATGATAGGAACTGTTTATAAATCTACGGGAAGTTGGTATTTGGTGAAAACCGAAGAAGGAGCAGCGTATGAATGTAGAATTAAAGGGAAATTTAGGCTCAAAGACATCAAAAGTACCAATCCAATTGCGGTGGGTGATAAGGTACACTTTACGCTAGAAGCAAAGAATAATACCGAAACAGGAATTATTGATAAAATTTTCGATCGAAAAAACTATATCATTCGTAAATCGGTCAACCTTTCCAAGCAAACCCATATCATTGCTTCTAATATCGATCAAGTATTTCTATTAATCACCATAGACAATCCACCAACATTTACAAGTTTCATTGATCGTTTACTAGTTACCGCAGAAGCCTATTCAATTCCGTGTGTATTGACATTCAATAAAATGGATACGTATACTGAAATTGAAAAACGCGCGGAAGTCATGTATCTCAGAGATATCTACGAAAGTATTGGCTATGAATGTATTGAAATTTCTGCCAAGGAAAACAAAAACATCGACGCTATCAAAGCGCGAATGAAAGGCACGGTAAGTATGTTTGCAGGACATTCAGGTGTTGGAAAATCTACCTTAGTCAATGCCATTGCTCCAGAATTAAACTTAAAAACCAAAGAAATCTCTGAACAACACAAGCAAGGGCAGCATACCACAACCTTTGCCGAAATGTTCGATTTAGAATTTGGTGCAAAAATAATTGATACGCCCGGCATCAAAGGATTCGGAATTGTAGACATGGAAAAAGAAGAAATAGACAACTACTTTCCAGAATTTCTAGCACTAAAAAACGAATGTAAATTCAACAATTGTATTCACATTGAAGAACCATATTGCGCTATCAAAGATGCGGTGGAAGATGGTGAAATTGCGTGGTCGCGCTACAAAAGTTACTTGCAAATCATAGAAGGAGACGACAATAATTACCGTGTTGACGAATTCAAAGAAGAATAACAATGAAAGCCGTCATTCAAAGAGTATCAGAAGCAAGTGTAACCGTAGATGCTAAAAAAATAGCCAACATTGGTCATGGAATGCTCATTCTTCTCGGAATTGAACACGAAGATACACACGAAGATATTGCGTGGCTTTCTGCCAAAATTGCCAAACTCAGAATCTTCAATGATGAACATGGTGTGATGAATACGTCCGTAATAGACACCAACGGTGAAGCCATTGTTGTAAGTCAATTTACACTGCACGCAACCACCAAAAAGGGAAATCGTCCAAGTTATATCAAAGCTGCAAAGCCTGAAACTTCCATTCCGCTATACGAAGCATTTGTAACACAATTGGAACAAGACCTTCAAAAAAAAGTACAAACGGGCATTTTTGGAGCCGATATGAAAGTTGCTTTATTAAATGATGGACCAGTCACCATCATCATAGATACCAAAAATAAAGAATAGCTACGCTTCATAACTTTTTCTTACACTTACGAAGTTTGGGTGTGAGAAACCATTTCTTTTCTTATCTTCGTAGCTTGTTTCCCCAAAATATCGAATAAAACATAAACGTATGCGCATCAAACTAGCATGGATTTTCCTTTTTTTATTAAGCGTAAGTTTTGGATACTCACAAGATGAGCTCACAAGTTATTTAACGCTTCCGAAAGAACTTACTGTCAACGCCAATGCAGTAATTCGTCTGAATGAAATCACAGTAGAAGTCAAAGCTATCAATGATGTAGAAATTTCAGAAAAGCGAATTGTAACAGTCTTAAACGAAAATGGAATCTACAAAATTGGTGCTGCCGTCGGGTATGATAATGATATCAGCGTAAAAGATGCAGAAGTCATTATCTATGACAAATTTGGAAAACAAATCAAAAAAATTCGCGAACGTGATTTCGAAGATGTAAGTGCTGTAGATGGCGCAACAATGTATTCAGATTCACGTGTAAAATATTTAGAATATACACCAACATCCTATCCGTTTACGGCAGTATTTACAAGTACCATACAAACAAAAAACACGGCAAATCTTCCGAGTTTCAATCCGCTAGCATATTATGTAGGAATTCAAAAAAGTCTTTATAAAATAAGCTATCCACCTTCATTTACATTACACAAAAAAGAAGTCAATTTGGAGGAATTTGGGGTGATAAAAGATGAAAAAGAAGGCAAGCTTACGTATATCATTGAAAACATTCCAGGAATAAAACCCGAATCGTACAGTCCATCAGAAGCTGAAATAGAACCCAAAGTGTTCTTTGCGCTCAACAAATTTAATTATGATGGCGTTACGGGTGAAATCAACAATTGGGAAGAATTTGGCTCTTGGATGTATCAAAACCTACTATATGGACGAGCTACGGTTGATGATGCCACCAAAGTTGCCATTGAAAAGTTGGTAGTAAACGCAACTTCCGATCGTGAAAAAGCAAAACTTATTTACGAATTTGTGCAAAACAAAACACGTTACATCAGCGTGCAAGTGGGTATTGGAGGTTTTCAGCCAATTCCAGCCAATGAAGTAGACAAAGTTGGGTATGGCGATTGTAAAGGACTCACCAATTACACGATGGCGTTGCTCAAAATAGCAGGTGTAGAATCGTATTATACACATGTGGAAGCAGGAAGCGAAATTGTAGGTTTCTATGATGACTTTGCGTCATTGGCACAAGGAAATCACGTTATTCTAAACATTCCAAATGATGGTGATGATATCTGGCTCGAATGTACAAGTCAGAAAGTACCTTTTGGACATATTGGCGATTTTACGGATAATAGAAACGTATTAGTCATCACGCCTGAAGGCGGAAAAATAAAACGCACCAAAAAATATACTGCTGAGGAAAGTCTGCAAGAAACAATAGGTTCGTATTCGCTTAGTAATGAAGGGAATATAAAAGCAGCGGTTTCTGTAAAAACACAAGGAATTCAATATGACAATCGCTATTACCTAAAAGATTGGTCTGAAGTCGAAAAAGACAAACACTACAAAAAATACTTTAGAACCGTAAACAATATCAATATAGATGAAATTGTGCATGAAAACGACAAAGAAACGATTGCATTCTCCGAAAAGGTAACATTCAATGCAGATGCGTATGGTGTCATTACAGGCGATCGCATGTTGTTTGCGCCAAACGCATTCAACCGACACACCAACATTCCTGATCGGTACCGAAATCGTAAATTCCCGTTAGAAATTCAAAGAGGTTTCTATGATACGGATAATTACGAAATCAAGTTGCCAAGTGATTACACCATAGAAGCCATTCCAGACAATGTAACGTACGAAACCAAATTTGGGAGTTACACATTTACCATTACCAAAAAAGACGATCAAACAATAGAATACAAACGATCTTTTAAAATAAATGATGGTTTATATCCAAAAGAAGACTATAAAAACTATCGAAATTTCATAAAAACAATCGTCAAATATGATGGTTCTAAAATTGTATTGGTCAAAAAATAAATCCCTTAACTCACTCTAACACATATACACAGATGAAAAAATACATCTTATTAACTTTTGCGTTTGTATGTTTTGCAACCTTAAATGCACAAGAAATTGAATTTGGAGAAGTTTCCAAAGCCGAACTAGAGGAAAAACAACATCCACAAGATTCTGAAGCAGCAGCAGCGATACTTTACGAAAATATATACGTTACGTTTCGGTACATCCAAGGACAAGGTTTTCAGGTAGAAACCAATGTTCACAAACGTATTAAAATATACACTAAAGATGGTTTTGAAATGGCAAATCATACCATTCCATTATACAAAGGAGGCAGCGAACGTGAAAAAGTAGCAGGTTTAAAAGCCTATACCTACAACCTAGAAAACGGAAAAGTAGAAGATACCAAACTACGGAAAGACGGAATCTTCAAAGAAAAGCGTTCGGAATATGTAGATGTAGAAAAACTAACAATGCCTAATGTAAAAGAAGGTTCGGTAGTAGAATACAAATACAAAATGATTTCTCCATACTACGGAAACATCAACGAAATCAACTTTCAATACAGCATTCCTGTAAATCATATCGAAGTTACATTTGAAGCACCTGAATATTTTACATACAAAAAACACTACAAAGGATACTTTTTATTAAAACCTGTGGAAACCAATCGTTCTGGTAAAATAACGCTTACAGGAAGCTCCAGAAGTGGCTTTGGAACCACGAAAACAACTTTTAGCAGAGACGAAATAGATTTCAACTACAACATCACAAAATTTGATTTAAAAAATGTGCCAGCACTCAAAGAAGAAAGTTTTATCAGTAATATTGATAACTATAGAAGTGCTGTAAAATTTGAACTAGCACAAGTACAATATCCGAACGATACGCCACAATACCTTGCAAAATCGTGGGATGATGTGGTTGAAACCATTTACAGAAGTGAATCCTTTGGTGGAGAATTAGACAAAAGTTCGTACTTCAATGATGATATTGACGGATTAATAGCAGGTGTTTCTGGTGATATGAAAAAAGCAGCTTTAATCTACAACTACCTCAGAAATAAAGTAAAGTGGAATGGCAATTATGGAAAATATACAGATGTAGGTGTTCGGAAAGCATACAAAGAAAACACAGGAAACGTAGCTGACATGAATTTAATGCTAACGGCAATGTTACGCCATGCAGGAATCAATGCAAATCCTGTAATCTTAAGCACACGACAACACGGAATTACGATGTTTCCTACTCTAAACGGATTCAACTATGTAATTGCTGCCATAGAAGTTGAAGATGCCGTAATTTTATTGGATGCAACCAACTACTATGGCGAGCCAAATGTATTGCCATTGCGTGCGCTAAATTGGTCGGGAAGACTCATTCGAAAAGATGGAAGTTGGAGCCAAATCAGTTTAATGCCACAAGAAGCAGCATTGCGTGTCACAAGTTTAAGTGTAGCCTTAGATGAAAATGGTGACTTAACAGGAAAACAACGTACGCAATATACATCGCACAATGCGTTAGACTTCCGAGAAACTTTTACAAAAGCGGACAAAGCGGATTATCTTGAAAAACTTGAAAACGCCATTGGTGATATCGAAATTGACGAACACGATGTAAAAAATTTGAAGGAAATAGGAAAACCGATCTTGGAATCGTATGCCTTTACAAAAGAATCTCAAGCGGAAGTCATAGGAGACAAACTCTACTTTTCGCCATTATTTTTCTTAGCAACTTCCGAAAATGTTTTTAAAGTAGAAGAAAGAGTCTATCCAGTTGATTTTGGATATCCATGGAAACGAAAAGTGATGATGAACATTCAATTGCCAGCAGGATATGAAGTAGAATCATTGCCAGAAGAAGCTGCAATTCGATTGCCAGATAACTTAGGAGCCTATTCCTTCAATATCTCTAAAACACCCAATGGAATCAGTGTTGTAATGTCAAAAGAAATCAATTCGTCTGTGATTACGCCAGACAAGTACGCCGCATTACGCGAATTCTATAAAATGTTAGTGGAAAAAGAAAAAGAAAAAGTTGTTTTAAAGAAAATATAAGTCTTAAAAAAAGCAGCAAGGTTTCTTTAAAATCACACAAAAGAATTCACCAAAAAACTATATTTTTAGTGAAACTCAATTTTAAAAAGTCTGAAAGACGAATTTAAAGTTGTTAGTTGAACTAATCCCGCAGAAATGCGGGATCTAATAAAGTGATTTTAAGATTAACTTTTTAAAGTGCTAAGAATACTTTAAAGTTGTTAGTTGAACTAATCCCTCAGAAATGCGGGATCTAATAAAGTGTTTTTTAGGATTAATTTTTACAGTCCTAAAAATAATTTAAAATTGTAAGTTAAACGAATCCAGTAGAAATGCGGATCTCTATTTTAATACTTTTTACAAATAAGCTTTCGCTTAAAAAAACGCAGGTTAATGGACTTAAAAGCAGCACAACTCGACGTAGACACATGGATTAAAGAACACGGTGTTCGCTATTTCAATGAACTCACAAACATGGCGCAACTCACAGAAGAAGTGGGCGAAGTAGCGCGTATCATTGCACGACGTTACGGAGAACAAAGCGAAAAAGAAAGTGACAAAAATAAAGACTTAGGGGAAGAATTAGCCGATGTGGTTTTTGTCGTACTCTGTTTGGCAAATCAAACTGGTATCAATTTGCAAGAAGCATTTGACAAAAAAATGGACAAAAAAACCAAACGCGATCACGATCGCCATCACAACAATGAAAAATTGAAATAATTTTCGTCAGTTTGAGTGCCAAATCTGAGATTTGGTGTATCGAAAACTAGAAAATTATAATTCAATACGTACTTCTCGATACTAAATTCTTTCAGATAGCTTCGCTAGGTATTTTCTATCAAAATGTATTTTGATTTCAATAATACTCGAAGTGACGTTAGTAAAAAAACACATAACAATGAACATAAAGCTTCAAAAATCAACACTTCACCAACAATCAAACATCGCTATTACAGGTTCCAAAAGTGAATCGAATCGGTTGTTACTATTGCAAGCTTTATATCCAAACATTACCATTGCCAACCTTTCCAATTCGGATGATGCAACACTGATGCAAAAAGCGCTAAAATCTTCAGATAGTGTAAAAGATATTCATCACGCAGGAACGGCAATGCGCTTTTTAACAGCCTATTACGCAACCCAAAACGGACAAGAAATTACCTTAACAGGTTCGTCTCGAATGCAAGAACGTCCTATCAAAATATTGGTAGAAGCATTACGTCAATTAGGCGCGGACATTCAATACGCAAACAATGAAGGCTTTCCACCTTTACACATCAAAGGTCAAAAATTACTAGGAAATCAAGTCATGTTAGACGCGAATATCAGTAGTCAATATATTTCGGCTTTACTACTCATTGCGCCAACTTTAGAAAACGGTTTAACACTTACGCTGAATGGAAAAATAACGTCTGTTCCGTATATCAACATGACACTTTCGTTGTTAAATGATTTGGGTGTAATCACCAATTTTGAAGGAAACACGATTACAGTACAACGATTTGAAGCCACCGAAAAGGCAAAAGCATTTACGGTAGAATCTGATTGGAGTTCGGCTTCGTATTTTTACAGTCTTATCGCGTTGAGCGAAATCGGAACGACGATTGGACTCTCATCCTACAAAGAACATAGTTTGCAAGGTGACTCGTGTTTGGCAGAAATCTATCAAGCATTTGGCGTGGAAACAGTTTTTGCTGAAAATACAATTACACTTTCTAAAAAGCGTGAAGCGACACAGGAAACCATCAAGCTGGATTTAAAAAATGCGCCAGATATTGCACAAACTATTGCGGTCACAGCTTTTGGATTGGGAATATCGTGCAACATGATCGGATTGCACACGCTAAAAATCAAAGAAACTGATCGGTTAGTGGCATTAAAAACGGAATTGGAAAAATTGGGCGCTTCTGTCGATATCACGGACGCATCATTATACTTGTACAAAGCGACTCAAATTCGTGAAAACATTACAATTGCCACGTACAAAGATCACCGAATGGCAATGGCGTTTGCGCCTTTAGCATTGAGAGTTCCACTAGAAATTGAAAAAGCGGACGTCGTTTCCAAATCGTATCCAGATTTTTGGAAGGATTTACAAAAAATTGGTATTGAAATCAACCATTAAAAAACAATAAATCCTATTTTTTTATTGGGCACACGGCGCGTAATAGAACTATAAGACAAGAAAAGAATATACAATGGAGCGTGCAAATACGGTTTATTTGGTATTGAATAAAAGTATAATTAAAAATAACTCCTTAAATACTTGACAACGCCTATCTTGAGATTGTATATTTGCCACTCTTAAAAAAAACTTAAAAGACTTATGGCAAAAAAGCTATCGCATTTCAGTTTTAATCTTCCCGAAGAATTATTAGCTGAATATCCTTCAGAAAACAGAGACGAAGCACGTTTGATGGTGTTAAATCGTAAAACAAAAACGATTGAGCACAAGCAATTCAAAGATATAGTAGACTATTTTGATGAAGGCGATGTAATGGTGTTGAATAATACAAAAGTATTTCCTGCAAGATTATTTGGTAACAAAGAAAAAACAGGCGCAAGAATTGAAGTCTTTTTATTGAGAGAACTTAACGAGGAACAACGTTTGTGGGATGTGTTGGTAGATCCAGCTCGTAAAATCAGAATCGGAAACAAATTATACTTTGGAGAAGACGAAAGTTTAGTAGCGGAGGTTATTGACAATACAACGTCAAGAGGTCGTACGCTACGTTTCTTATATGATGGTTCGTATGAAGAGTTCAGAACAAAATTAAGCGAACTTGGACAAACGCCACTTCCAAAATACATCAAAAGAGATGTAGAACCAGAAGATGAAGAGCGTTACCAAACCATTTATGCAAAAGAAGAAGGCGCTGTTGCAGCACCAACTGCGGGTTTACACTTCTCAAAACACTTGCTAAAGCGTTTAGAAATTAAAGGAATTGACTTTTCTGAAATTACATTACACGTAGGTTTAGGAACGTTCAATCCAGTAGAAGTAGAAGATTTATCGAAGCACAAAATGGATTCGGAAGAATTAAAAATTTTACCGAACGCTGTAGAAGTTGTAAATGCCGCAAAAATTAAGAAAAAAAGAATTTGTGCAGTCGGAACAACAGTAATGCGTGCTTTAGAAAGCTCTGTTTCTTCAGGCTTGACATTAAATGAGTATGATGGTTGGACGAACAAATTCATCTTTCCTCCGTATGATTTTAGTATTGCAAACTGTATGATTACAAACTTTCATACACCAAAATCGACCTTGTTAATGATGGTTTCAGCATTTACAGGACATGATTTTTTGATGAAGGCTTATGAAGAAGCAATCAAGGAAGGATATCAATTCTATACGTATGGAGACGCCATGTTGATTATCTAATACGAAAAAAAATATACGATTCTCAAAATCCTGTCTTTCGGCAGGATTTTTTTGTTAGTGAGATTATCCGATTACGATTTTTTTCGGTGTCTAATCACATCCATAATTGGTTAGTTATACAGGATTGCTAACCAAGAGCACATGTAAATTTCTATTCGATTTGTTTTTTGCTAAATTTAGATTTTAAGTTTGCAACTATTTATTATACAGAATGTTGTGCATTCTTAAAAATCAACCATAATCATACTATCGAATCATAAACATCATACTATGAAAACAAGCATACTCTCTTTATTTTATTGTTTACTAATGGTGCACTATGCCGTTGCACAAGATGGAAAAACAAAGATTTCAGTAGTAGAAGTCAAAGCGAATAGTACCGTTTCTTACCAAGGAAATTTAGCTGAGGGACAAAAAATAGCTGACTTATCATGGGCTGCTAATAGTAGTGTTGCGTGTTTTCCTGCGACTCGAAATCAAAAATTCTCAGGAAATCATGTATTGTATTCTACCACGATTCCGAAGCGTTCTGAAATGTTTATCAAAGTGATTCCAAAAAATATAAATCACAACCTTAGTCTGTATGCGTATGAAGTTGGTTTGACCAATGAACAATTACCACCAAATCTGAATAGTTGT
>CAYGPQ010000060.1:18398-27380 GCA_964351775.1 uncultured Kordia sp.
TGTGAAGCGGACTTTAAATGGGATCGTAAATGGCGTGGAAAAACGCAAGACCACACTCGGAAAGTTCGAGTGAATGCCATCAATCGTTCGTATAAAATAGTTATTGGTGTTGTGGGCGCTGAAGGGTTGACAGAAGGTGATTTTGAATTAGAGATTGAAATCAAAAGTAGGTAATATGTAACTGCGAGATGGTTTTCGGAGGATTGAATCTTAAATTTTACAGGCTTGCTCACAAATTCTACTTATTTTTGCAGCATGCAAGCAGTTAAAAAAGACATACGGGCGTTAAGCAAAGAACAACTTCGCGATTTTTTCGTAGCTGAAGGCGATAAAGCATTTCGTGGAAACCAAATCTACGAATGGTTGTGGCAAAAAGGAGCGCATAACTTTGAAGACATGACGAATCTTTCTAAAGAAACACGTCAAATGTTGGAAGAAAACTTTGTCATCAATCACATTCGCGTAGATAAAATGCAGCGGAGTAATGATGGTACGATCAAAAATGCGGTGCGATTGCATGATGGTTTAACGGTGGAATCGGTTTTAATTCCAACAAGCACCCGAACAACAGCTTGTGTATCGAGTCAGGTTGGTTGTAGTTTGGATTGTAAATTTTGCGCTACATCGCGATTAAAACGTATGCGAAATCTAAATCCTGATGAAATCTACGATCAGGTAATTGCCATTGATCGCCAAAGCAGATTATATCACAACAGACCATTATCAAACATTGTTTTCATGGGAATGGGCGAACCTCTCATGAATTATAATAATGTGATCAAAGCGATTGAAAAAATCACGTCTGAAGAAGGTTTAGGAATGTCCCCAAAACGAATCATCGTTTCGACGTCTGGTGTTCCTAAAATGATCAAGAAAATGGCGGATGATGAAGTCAAGTTTAAACTAGCTGTTTCACTACATTCGGCAATTGACGAAGTGCGAACGGAAATTATGCCGTTTAATGAACACTTTCCACTCAAAGACTTAAAAGAAGCATTGGCGTATTGGTATGACAAAACTAAAAACCAAATTACCTACGAATATGTAGTTTGGGACGGCATCAACGATCAGCAAAAAGACATCAATGCGTTGGTGAAATTCTGTAAAGATGTACCGAGCAAAGTCAACCTAATCGAATACAATCCTATTGATGACGGACAATTTCAACAAGCAAGTGACAAAGCGATTGATCGCTATGTAGATTCGCTAGAACAAAATGGAATTACCGTAACCGTAAGACGTTCTCGCGGAAAAGACATTGATGCCGCTTGTGGACAATTGGCGAATAAAGAGTAGTTTTTAATTTGATGATTTGAAGATGTTTTAACTTGAAAAATAGCTTTCAATACAAAATGCAAAAGCGATTTTTTCATCAATAATTTTAAAGACTATTTTGGTATTACTCTATTTCAATTGTTGGCAAAGGAGTGAATGTTTTTCCTTCAAATGCAGGATGATTTTTTTCGTATTTGTCAACTTTAAAAATAGAAGGATTTGTTGTTATCGGATTTTGATATTGCCAGATTACTGTTCCCGATGCGTTGATTTCAAAGAGTGTTCCATCTCTTCCAGCAGTAATTAAAGTATTGCCATTAGACAATCGTTTAGCTCCGGAAAGTCGAGAAGAAAAAATCAGCTCATTATCATAAGACCAAATAGAATTTTCGGGAAGGTTTATTGTATTTGGTGCTAATTCATACGTTCCATTTGAAAGTTGTGGAATCAAAATTTCATCAATAGCAGATTTATCGGAAAATTTATTATTATTAAAAACTAGGAAATTCCCACCGTTATTTTGAGTGTTTCCAATCCAGGTAACATCATGTTGACCAAATAAACGTTGATTTTCAGAAGTACCAGAGTTGTATGCTTGCGGATTTCCCCAACGGTATAATAAATCCCCACCTTTATTGCTATTTCCACCTGAATGCGACGCAGCTTCTGTGGTAGAAGTGCTGTGATCTATCACCCAAAATTCATTAAAAACTCTTGAACTCACTACAATTTGATCCAATCCTTCAATGTAATCAATAGAATTCAAATGATTAAAATTTGCGTCACCGCCTGAAAAATTAATATTAATCAATTCGGGATGATTAGAAACAACTCCAAAATTTTCTTTTGTGACATCATGATCTTGAATCAAATGATCCCAAACCGACCATTCCCAAACAATTTCTGCTTGATTGTTAGCGAGCGGTTTAATCTCTATAATTTTACACGGCCATACTTTGTTATCAAAAAGTAACGTTGGATTTCTTCCTTTTGCAATGGCATCATTTACGGATTTATATTCCCAGACTAATGCTAATATATTGCCATTTGGCAGTAAAGTTATATCATGATGCAATACATAATCGGGTGTGTTATATTGCCAAAACCAAACTTGTTCACTTTCAAAGTTTAAAATTTCTATCGCGCCTGTCGCGCCACCTCCCGTAAATTCAGTATCATTCAGTCGCAAAGCTCTCACTAAATTTCCTTCATTCGTTAAATAGGTAACTAATGCAGAAGTGTCAGATTCCCATTTGTGAACTACAAAGCCTTCATTGTTGATGAGAAACGTATTGTTTGAACCCATTGGAGAGAGTAACGTATAAGCATCGTAAATAGCATCTTCATAAATAACTACATTGTCATTTAATTCAACGGGAATAGGTGCAACGGTATCATCGTCTTTACAATTGAATACACATAATATACAAAATGATGCTAATAACGTTCCTAGAAATTTTTTCATATTAAAATAGGTAATTATTTTAAAAAGTATAATTCTGAAACACATTGTAAGATGTAATGTGAAAGTCAGAATTATACTCTTATAATTTTCAAGATATTTTATGTTAAGACTACTTCATAAGTATTTTAAAAGTCTTGGTTTTATTTCCAATACTTACTTTAGCAAAATATACGCCTGCATCAACAGTAGTAAGATCAACTTCGTGAATATTTGTAGGTAAGTTATAATTTAAAATCTGTTGTCCTAAGCTATTAAATAATACAAAATCAGACATACTTTCAGTAGCTTGCATTGTCAAGACTTTGGTGTCATAATTAATGAAGTGTTGAAAATTATCGGCATCAAACTCTTCCACACCTAAGGTTTCAGAAACACTTAAATTTAAAACCATCAAAAGATTCGCAGAATTAGTTGTGGTTGCGCGTACAGCAACATAATAAGTTCCGTCAGCAGGTGGTGTAAATGTTTGTGTAGCAGTATATGCTTGTGAAATTAAATCATTCCCGCCAGTATCACCAAAAACACCCGCTTGTGTAATTCCAGTATAGGTTCCTAATAACGATTGATAGGTTGCAGTAGATGATTGATCATCCATAATATACAATTCAAAACTTTCATCGGAAACTGTATTCAAATCGAATGCGTTGTACAGTACATCTATTCCGTAGGTATTCGCAGTTGTCATGTCCATCTTTTGTGAAAACAACCAATCGTTTTTTGCAACCTCAGTGGCAGCTTGTGGAAAAACAACCATAAAACTATCATTTGTTCCATCACCATCTAAATCATTAATGTTCGTATTATATGACCATACAGGACTTATCATATCTGCATCTTCAAATTCCCAACAATCTAGGACAGTTCCGTCTACAAAACTTTCAGAAAATGGAAACGTTGCCGATGGTGTACAATCTCTTTGCGATCTGAATCCAATTGGACCAACCCAAGCACTATCTCCATTAGAACCGCCACAATTGGTGCGAATGAAAAAATTATAATTAGTATTAGGCGTCAATCCCATAAATATATAATTCGTTGTTGCTATATTAGAAACCAATGTTCCAGTTCCTTGCGTAAAACCATCTGCTCCCCATTCTATTTCCCAAGTTGGAGTACCTGTATTTGTATCTGTCCAACCTAAATCAAAAGTAGTTGAGGTAGCTGCGTTACCTACAAATCCAGTAGGGTCTAGACATACAGCAGCAGCTTCTGTTAGTGTAAATTCAAAACCAAAAGAACTCCATCTATTATCCCAAACTATATAATAGGTAGTATTTGCAACAGTATTGAATGTTGCCTCCGATAAATAATTTCCGCCAGGATAATCTACATCGTCGCTTCCCCCAACACAAACTAGCGCACCACAAGTTCCTTCATAAATTTGAAGTCTTGTATCTCCGTTCATGTTCGTTGGTAAAATATCAGAAGATACGGTAGCTGACCCAGAGGCAGTTGGTGTGTATGTATACCATTCAGCGGCTGCAGCGGTAGTAGTACCGCCCGAACAAATAGTTGTAGTGCCCTCTGTTCCGTTTACAGCAACTACATTATGTGTTCCAGCTGTAATTGGTGTTGCAGATGCACAGGTGTCTTGAGCGATTCCAGAATAGGTAAAGATCAAAAAACAAAAAAGCAGTAAAGTAATTTTTTTCATATCGAGTGTTTTAATATTAGTATCCCTAAAGCTACAAAAAAATATAGAACTCAAGTATATTGCCTTTATTTTTTATTGTGTACAAGAGTATTTTTATAAATTATATAAAATAAGATGATGAGTTTTTCTAATTCCCTAAAAAGAATCTAAAAATCTAAACCATCTATTTTTTATTAAATACATACTGAACTTCCTAAAGCCCTATTCAGAATGATGAAAATAAAATGATGAATTGCACTTAGAACTGTTTGAATCTTGTTAAAAACGATACAAATCATAGAATTAGTTAATATCTTTGTCATCGAATGAAAGTAGTTGCGCAGATAAAACAACCGATTGAAAAAGAAATGGAACTTTTTGAAAAAAAGTTTTCCAGCTCTATGACTTCCAAAGTTGCGCTACTCAACAGAATCACGCATTACATTGTCAACCGGAAAGGAAAGCAGATGCGTCCGATGTTTATCTTTTTGGTTTCCAAAATGACGTCTGACGGAATCGTGAATGAACGAACCTATCGTGGCGCTTCAGTCATAGAACTCATTCATACAGCAACGTTAGTACATGATGATGTTGTTGACGACTCCAACCGTAGAAGAGGTTTTTTCTCTATAAATGCCTTGTGGAAAAATAAAATTGCCGTTTTAGTGGGTGATTATTTACTATCTAAAGGATTATTACTTTCCATTGATAATGGCGATTTTGACTTGCTAAAAATTATTTCTGTCGCGGTGCGCGAAATGAGCGAAGGCGAATTGTTACAGATTGAAAAAGCCCGTAGACTCGACATTACAGAAGATATTTACTACGAAATCATCCGGCAAAAAACAGCAACCTTAATTGCTGCTTGCTGTGCGATGGGCGCAAAATCTGTAAATGCTTCTGATGAAGAAGTAGAAAACATGCGTTTATTTGGTGAATATATTGGCATGGCGTTTCAAATCAAAGATGACTTATTTGACTATGGTGATACGCAAATAGGAAAGCCAACAGGAATTGATATCAAAGAGCAAAAAATGACGCTTCCATTGATTTACGCATTAAATCATTGCACAAAAGAAGAAAAAAAATGGGTGATCAATTCTGTGAAAAATCATAACAAAGACAAAAAAAGAGTCAAAGAAGTCATTACGTTTGTAAAAAATACAGGCGGATTGGAATATGCCGTAACACAAATGAAATCGTACCAAGAAAAAGCACTCACACTTCTAGAAACCTATCCGCAATCGACCTATAAAGATTCCTTAGAATTGATGGTCAACTACGTAATTGATAGAAAAAAATAATTTTTTTTCAAACACGTATCAACCCAAAAAAACAGAATACGAATTAATCATAAAAAGCGATACCTCCAAAGTATCGCTTTTTTATATCCAATATTGATGGAAACTTAGTATTTTTGAAGTTCATTCCTAAACCTTCATAAGCTTTGATTTCAAGATCGACTATAGATGCTGTATTTGACGCCGCTCGCGTAGAGGAAGTCATTGGCGATTTTGTACAACTCAAAAAATCGGGAAGTAACTTCAAAGGATTAAGTCCATTTTCGGAAGAACGTACGCCATCGTTTATGGTGTCGCCTGTAAAGCAAATTTGGAAAGATTTCAGTTCGGGAAAAGGAGGAAATGCAGTGGCTTTTCTGATGGAACACGAGCATTTTACCTATCCAGAAGCTATCAAGTACTTAGCTAATAAGTACGGAATCGAAGTTGAGGAAACCGAGCAAACCAATGAAGATAAAGAGCTAGCCAACGAAAAAGAAAGCATGTATTTGGTGTCTGAATACGCTAAAAAATATCATGAAGAAATTCTTTGGGAATCGCCGCAAGGAAAAGCCATTGGACTCACATATTTCAAAGAAAGAGGTTTTACCACGGATACCATCAAAAAATTTGGATTGGGGTATGCACTGGACGAATGGAGCGCGTTTACAGACACAGCGCTCAAAGAAGGATACAATCTAAACTATCTTGCTAAAACAGGATTAACCATTGTAAAAGAAGAAAAACGGTTCGATCGCTTCAAAGGAAGAGTTCTATTTCCTATTCATAGTATGAGTGGACGTGTGCTTGGTTTTGGTGGACGAATTTTGACGAGTGATAAAAAAGCTGCCAAATATCTCAATTCGCCCGAAAGTGATATCTACCATAAAAGCAAGGTCTTATATGGTTTGTATTATGCCAAACAGGCCATTGCAAAAGAAGATAATTGTTATTTGGTAGAAGGATATACGGATGTTATTCAAATGTACCAAGCCGGAATTTACAATGTGGTTTCTTCATCAGGAACTGCCTTAACGGCGGAACAAATTCGTTTGATAAATCGTTTAACGAAAAACATTACCATTCTTTACGATGGAGATGCAGCCGGAATTCGCGCGTCGCTTCGTGGAGTTGATTTAATTTTAGAGCAAGACATGAATGTGCGGGTTTGTACATTCCCGGAAGGAGAAGATCCAGATAGTTTTGCCAAAAACAATGCGTTGGAAGATGTATTGTTATACTTTGAAAGCAATGTCAAAGATTTCATCAGTTACAAAGCTTCATTACTGATGGAAGTTGCCAAAAATGATCCGATCAAAAAGGCAGAAGTCATCAATGACATGATGTCGAGTATTTCTAAAGTATCCGATCGTATCAAGCAAGAATTATATCTGCGTGAAACGTCTCGTATCATGGACATTTCGGAAGAAGTATTATTTGCAACCTTGGCGCAATTGCAAAATAAAGACATTAAGGAAGCCAACAAAAAAGTACGGCAGGAGAAAAAAGCTTTTGATGTCATCAAACCAGAAATAAAAGCGGAAAGTGTTGATATTCAGTATGTATTAGAGCGAAAACTCATTGAAATATTATTGCTGTATGGAAATGTGGAAGCGACGTTTGAAGATTTAATCTTAAAAGAAAATGAGGAAGGCGAATTGCAACTAGAGCGTGAACTCTTTGAAGCAAAAGTCTTTGAAAAACTCTATCTCGATTTGCAACAAGATGAAATTGATTTGGCAAACGAAAAATTCAAGACTATTTATTACAGTGCTATCGAAAGACTCAACACAACAGGAACGTTAGAGTTAGATACATTTGTAAACGAAATTGATCCAGAAATTGCCAATGAAATTACAGACATTCTCATGCGTGAAGAACGCTATGAATTGCACAACTGGGAAGCGCAAAATATATTTGTAAAGCCGAAAGAAGAAACCATTGCGCAATTGACAAACGAAACCATCCTCAGTTTGCGTTGCTTTTTAATCAATCTAAAAATTGAAGAACTCAAACAAGGATTACAAGAAGATACTACGTTAGAAGAGCTTCAAAACGTATTAGAAGAAATAAAAGATTACATATATCTTAAAAAATCACTTTCTGAACAATTGAAAAGAGTGTTATAAATAAAAATGATGATACGTACAAATTCTAAAAAGAACCTATACATATCATCATAAAAATCTTAACTACAGTAAAGAATAAATTCTTTACAATGCAATTACAGTAATTCCAACGCTTTTGCTTGTTGTAGAAGGTCAACTAAGTTGTCTACATTCAGCTTTCGCATTAGGCGAGCTTTGTACGTGCTCACAGTTTTTTCGTTCAGATTTAACTCTTCAGCAACATGCTTGTTACGTTTACCAGAAGCTAAAAGTTTTAATACTTCTACTTCTCTGGTAGACAGGCGTCTGAAAAATCTGCGGGGTTTGTTTGTGCTTTCATCAAATGCTAAGCGCTGTGCTAATTCGTTGCTGATATAGATGCCTCCATTTGCAACTTTAACAATAGCGTCCTTAATAACATTGGTAGCTACGGATTTTGATAAGTAACCAGATGCTCCAGCTCTCAATGTGCTTACTGCGTAAACATCTTCTGAGTGAGAGCTAAACATAATTACTTTTACTTCGGCGAAATCTTTTTTAAGTCTTCGCAATGCAGTAATACCATTGACTTCTGGGATATCCATCTCCAGTAAAACAACGTCTACTTGCTCTTGACTGATAAAATCAAAAAGCTCTGATGTCGTAGCAGCTTTACCTACTACATCAATCTCAGTAGAGTTCTTAAACAAGGACTTAATTCCTTTTCGAACAATGGGATGATTGTCTGCAATTAATACTTTAACCATAATTTAGTTTTTAAAGTTATTATTAAATCAGACCATCACATAAAGAAAGGCTCGTTATGTCATGCTAACATAAAAACGAATCAATTTTTATTTCAGGTTTAGGGGGTCTGTAGCAACAAATTTAAACAAATTTTTATAATATTGATAAAAAAACATGAATTTTTATGTAAGATTTTGCGGTATTTTACAGACTGGAATTGGAATCATTTTGTGTCGGTTAGAAGAATTGAACCGTTTGTAAATTTTGAAAGCTTCTCGTTGCCTACCTGTAAAATCTTCTGCGGTTTTTCCTTCATCATACATGCGCATCGCCCATTCAAGTTCATCGTAGCTAGCACCAATTTGATCTTCATCGCTTCGTGCATCGCCAAATAGACCATCAGAAGGTTTTGCTTCCATAATAGATTTAGGAACTTCCAATGCTTTTCCTAATAGGTAAACTTCACTTTTCATTAAGTCAGCAATAGGACTTAAA
>CAYGPQ010000061.1:0-27379 GCA_964351775.1 uncultured Kordia sp.
CGTTGGTTTTACCTTCAATAATTTTTACATTTTTTGATTTATCAAATAATAAAATGGTACTAAATATATGTTAAATATAGTTTCAGTTTTGTTCGTTACCGTCTAAAAAAAAAGCTTTTTTCTTCTTTACTTTGATTGTAACAAAAAAATAATTTAACATGAAAACAACAAACTTTTTTTCTATTTTCTTTGGACTTCTAATTATTAGTTTTTTTTTTAGTTGTAACAAAGAAGAAAGTCAAACTACCGAAGAAAATTCTATCACAGAAAACAAATTCACTACTTCTATTTGGACTCAGGAATATTTAGACGAAATGGGATGGGATTCCCCAGAAAACTATAGTGACAATGAAATACCAATAGCAAGCGAAAAGCAATTTTGCCCTACACCATGCTATGATACTAACTACACCTATACTTGTGACGTTATGGCAGTAGATGGTTATATAAGCAGGTTTTACGATTCAAGGTATGGGGCACATTTTTTGTTAGCTCAAACCAATACCAATGGAATGGTTTCTGATATTTACTATGAACAGACATGGAGGGCACCTTTAAAAAATTATCCGAATGCGATAAGGGTATTTTATTATAGCTATCAGTATAGTAATAATTATGGAGCTAAATTACTTACAACCAATCCTTGCGAATTGGGAGATTTAACCAATAGTAGGTGGAAATGTTGGGGTATGCAACAAGGTTGTGCAAGTAACCCATGGTTTCAATGGGGTATTGCAGGATATTTATGTAGCACTCCTACCTATTATAATGGAGTCAATTATAATATTCCCATTTATCGTAAAAGAAATGTATCTACCGGGAAATACTTATATACACAAAATCCTAATGAAGCTAATGGTTCTTATGTATTAGAAGGGCTCATTGGTTATGCTGGATGATCTCAATAATAAATACTTTTAAGACTGTTATAAATATCTGATAAATATTTATTATTATGGAAATACCTTCTAGATTTTTACTTTTTGGTAATTTTCATCAAATAGAAAATATATTGTTAGCAGAAATTTCAAGAAACTCTTAAAGTGAAAATCGGTTGCTATAAATTTGGTAACCGATTTAGATTTTATTCCAATTTTACTAATAAGATGCGACTTAAGAAGCGAAGTTGCTTTGGCATTATAGAACGCTGCGAATGTTTTGCATAGCCTTTGCTACGGAAAATAGTCGCAAGGAAATAGAATGCTGAATGAACGAGCTTATTTGTTGCATCTTATTAGTAGAATTGGTATTAGTCTAAAAAAAGACTAAACTACTACTCATAACCAAGTTTTTGATATTAATTTAAAAAACAATAAGCAAATTGAATTATATCTATACATTAGTCATAATCTTAACCATAAATTTGAGTTTGAATGCTCAATCATTTGTGGAAAATGAATCTCAGATCAATAATAGTATGTTGTCGGTTGGTTCCTCTACATTTCACGGACGTTGGCATCAAGTTGAAGTTATATTAACACTTGATGATTCGATTGGTTTCGCACCAAATGTAAAAGAAACAATAAAAAAATCAATTGAAACTCAACGGAAAGTAAAAGAGCAAATACAAAATGGTGAACTCGCTATTATTACTCAATTTAATCATGATGGCACCTTCAGTCACGAAATAGTTTATTCAAATCCAAAAATACGCTTCCCGGCTTGGAGAGAAACTGATACATGGTCTTGGGATGACAATATAAATACTATGTCACGTAAGGCAGAAAATATGGAGTTTACGTCTTTAGAATTGGCTACCGTAAAAAAAAATAATAATGACGAATTAGTTCTTCAAGTAAAATTTATGAATGGAGAAGCTAAGGGAATAGTAGAAACTGTTTATCTGAGAAGGTTTTTGGAGACTAAAGCAGCTAAAAACTAATTATAAAAAGGATTAATTATAATATTCAATTTACAATCTTTCGGTTACGGCGGGAAATCATAGCTGATTTTCTATAACGATCCTTACACAAAACCGTAAGACACAATTAAAAATAAAAATATCTATAGTTGGATAATCATCTGTATCAACAATAAATTATGGTGAAATTCTGGAGTGGATTCTGGGTTTGCTCAAGCAGTTACTCACCTTCAATTTCTATACGATATGCTATTAATAACTGCTATAGAGTTTGAAAATACAGTTAATGTTTTGGGTGTTAGTTTAAGCGATGCGAAACCCAAGAATTCCAGAGTAACAAGTTAATTTTTTCCGGAGTATAACAATGATTTTACGTTAAGAATTTTTGAAGCCATCACATTCCAAAATCTAAGTTTTCAATCAAAGCTATTACATCCTTTGGGAAATATGTAGCGAGCAATTCAGAATTATTAAAAGCTTGCTAAAACTCATATACTTGACTATAATATGTATTTGAATTTTAAATCATTCTTGCCAACTATAATTAAGAGGCTTTAAAAGAAGATTCTCGTACAATCAAATTAGTGCGCAATTCAATAGTTTTATACGTAATGCTATCATTTTCAATCTCTTCAATCAAGTACTTTACAGCAGTTTTCCCCATTTTATTTCCAGGTTGATCAATCGTAGTCAAATTGGGTTCAATAATAGTAGAATTAAACGAATTACTAAAACCAACAACGGCAATATCCTCAGGAACTTTAATATTAAATTTCTTCAAAATTTTAATCACGCCAATGGCACAACTATCCGTAATTGCGAAAATGGCATCAGGTTTTTGCTTTAACGTCAGTACAATATTTGCCAAACGCATTCCTTGTTCTAAGGAAATATCTTCGGTACTTAAAATTAACTTCTCATCAATAGGAATATGATGATCTTCCAACGCTTTCAAATAACCTTCAAAACGTTTCTCGGAATTAAAAGAATTCTCAGTCTCTTTAAAAATGGCAATGCGCTTTCTTCCCAAATTTATCAAGTGTTCCACAGCATTATAGGCAGATTGTTTATCATCAATAATCACTTGTGTGCACGGAATTTTACTCGAAACCTTATCAAACAATACCAACGGAATTCGATCCAAAACACTCAAAATATCTTTCACATTTTTGGTTCTTCGCGTTAAGCACAACAAAATACCTTCCACACCAAATTGAATCATGGTGTTCAACATTTCAATTTGTTTTTCAAAACTATTCTTCGATTCTGAAATAATCACACGATAACCGTTGAGCTCCGAAGTTTCCAAAATACCTTCCAAAATGGTAGACGTATAATAATGTGAAATTTTAGGAACCACAACGCCAATAATTCGCGTGCGATGACTTCGGAAACCTTTTGCAAAAATATTTGGCTGATAATTGAGTTCTTTTGCTATTTTCTCTACCTTTTCCTTTGTTTCCGGATTTATATCAGAATGATTATTCAAAGCTCTAGAAACCGTAGAAATAGATAATTGCAATCGTTTGGCGATATCTTTTAATGTGACACTACTTTTTTTCTTCATGAGAGAGACAAAATGAATTGATTGATCAAATATAAATTTAAAAATTTTAAATTGCAAACGTTACCGGGAACGTTTGCATAACTTTTCATTAACATTTTCGTAAAAATATGATAGTAACTATGCTAATATTGTAATATAATCAACTACTAATTATTAAATTAATAAAAATATGGGAAAAACTATTTTCACTCTACTTTGCGCACTTACGTTCTTTTCGGGAATGGCACAAACAGAGATTTCAGGAAATGTAAAAGATGAAACTGGAACTCCAATTCCAGGTGCAAATGTTGCTATTAAAGGAGATACTTCGGGCGCAGCAACAGACTTTGATGGTAATTTTTCATTCTCATCAAACCAAACGGGTACACAAACCATTACAGTTTCGTATGTAGGATATGAAACTTTTGAAAAAACAATTGAACTAAACGGAACAGCTCTTAAACTAAACATTGTATTACAACAAGGTGGAAATGCTTTGTCTGCAGTAGTATTAACAGCTACATCAACAACACGTTCGCAAAAAGAAACACCTTTATCAATTACCTCTTTTGGTGTAAAGGAATTAGCAAAACTCAACACAAGCAGTCAAGCAGATGTATTGCGAAGTGTTCCTGGAATTACTGCTGAAGGTGGTGGTGGAGAAGTTGCTTCCAACATATTTGTTAGAGGTTTACCTTCTGGTGGACAATACCAATTTAATCCATTACAAATAGACGGAATGCCTGTATTAAGTACTTTCGGACTAAATTCTTCGGCACATGATGTCTATTTCAGAAACGACATCGGAATGAAAAGTTTAGAATTTGTACGTGGTGGATCGTCTATATTATATGGAGTTGGTTCGGTTGCAGGTATTATAAATTATACAAGTATTACTGGTGGAAGTCAACAAAAAACAACCATTCGTACGGAATTAGCATCAAACTCTCGTTACAAAGCAGATTTCGTTACTAGCGGACCACTTGGCGGAGAAGATTCAAAAACATTCTATGCACTATCTGGATTTTATAGATATGATGAAGGACCACTAAAAACAGGATTGGCAACGGAAGGTTTTCAATTACGTGGAAATCTAAAACACGTAACAGACAACGGATCCATTACATTTTCAGGACAATGGATTGATGACAGCGTACAATTCTTTTTACCATATCCATTAGAAGGAGGATCGCGTAATCGCCCAACTGGAAACGATGGAGAAGAAGTGTTAACATTACAAACAGCTGAAGCGGCAGATATTACATATGCAACACCAGACGGAATTTACCGTTCGCCAATTGAAGATGGAGTCGCTACAAAAGGTGGTTATTTCTTAACAAACTTCAAACACCGTTTTTCAGATGAATTGAAACTAGATGCAAAATTACGATATTCACGCTACAAGCACCAATTCAACTTATTCCTTGACGGAAGCGGTGTTAGTGGTGCAAAAGTAGTAGAAACACAACAAGAATATTTAGACGCTCGTGGATTAACTGCTGGAGATTTTACATATTTGAACGGAGAATCATTAGCATCAAATGCGTTACTATTTGAAAACAGAATCTTAGACAGAAGCAGACCATTGGAAGAATTAATGGCAGATATTAAATTTACAAGAACTGCTGGGAATCATAGTATTACACTTGGAACATTCATGTCAAGATCACAAGCTGGCGATTTCAACGTAATTACAAACTATTTGGGAGAATTCAACAACAGACCACGTTTGGTAGATGTTTCAGGATATTCTATCAATGGTGTGACAAATAGAGGGACTGCGTATACAAATAGAAACATATCAAGTAATAAAGTTGCTGTATTCTTAACAGACGAAATCAAATTAGATCGTTGGAATTTAGATATTGGTATTCGTTACGAAAGAGCTTCTGGAGATATTGAAGTAGAAGGAACGGATTCATTCCTAGTGGATAACACAGGAATTGCAAACCTCGACAATGTAGTTTGGGGAAATGGAAGTTTTACAAGAGGACACGTATCTGCGGATGATTTTGCAGTAGCTTTAGCAGCATTGTACAAAGTAACAGATGATTTAAGCGCTTATGGAAATTTCTCTAGAGGATATTTCTTCCCAGAATTAAGAGGAACACGTTTTGACGGACTTGGAAATCCATCGTCTTACGAAACAGAAAAAATTCTACAAGGAGAAGTAGGTGTAAAATACGCTAAAAACAAATTCTCTGCCACAGGAGCGATCTATTCGGTTAGTTTAACAGACAGACGTGCTGTAAGTTTTGTAAATGCACCAGGTGGCGGATTTACGGAAGAAGTAGACACGCAAGACACGAGTACTTTTGGTTTTGAAGGAACTTGGAATTGGGGATTTGCTAAAAACTTTGATTTTGCAGGCTCATTAACGTACCAAAGTCATGAAATCACAAAATCTGAAAGTAATCCAGAATTTGAAGGAAACGAATTAAGAAGACAACCAAACGTACTGAGTACACTTTCGCTAAACTATGACGATGCAAAATTTGATGCAGGAATCATTTACAATTACACAGGAAAAAAATTCTCTAACGATGCAAACTCTATTGAATTAGATGCAATTGGTTTGGCAAGTTTAAACTTAGGATATTCATTTGAATTAGGAGACAACGGAGAAAGCATGCGAATAGGAACGCAAGTATTCAACCTTTTCAACTCAGATGGAATTACGGAAGGTTCACCACGATTAAATAACAATCAAACAGAAGAAGAATTCTTCGTAGGTAGACCAGTATTACCAACAAGAATATTCTTTAACGCAACATTTAATTTCTGAAAAACTTGATTGATTAGCTTTATATTTTAACTCATCACATATTTTCGATAGTACTATATGTGGTGAGTTCTTTCGCTTAGCGCGATAGATAAAACGCTGATTTAAAATCTAATAAAAGATAATTTACAAACAACATTAAACTCGAATACGTTTGAAAGAATTACAAAAAAAAGCTATAAAAGTACTTGAAAACAACTGGAAAGATGGTTTCAGTATTCCGTGTGAAGCGTTATATCCGTTTCAATGGAATTGGGATTCAGGCTTCATTGCCATTGGTTTGGCACATTTTGACATTCAAAAAGCTGTAAAGGAGATGGAAACATTATTGGATGCGCAATGGGAAAATGGTTTTATTCCGCACATCATATTTCACACCGAAAGTGATTCCTATTTTCCAGGAGCAGATTTTCACTGTTCACACTTACATCCAGCAGCTTCAAAAAAATACAAATCTACAGGAATGACACAACCGCCAGTAGCTGGTTTTGCACTGCAAGAAATTTATAAAATAAGTAAAGACAAAACCAATACATTGGCAGCTATAACTTCCATGATTGACAAAATCTATAAAAATCACGAGTACTTCTACACACAACGCGATCCAAAAAATGAAGGTTTAGTATACATCTATCACAATTGGGAATCGGGCACAGATAATTCTCCGTTGTGGGACGATATTTTTAGCACGATGGTATCGCCCGATTTTACCTTTGAGCGTAGAGATACCAATCATGTAGATGCTTCGCAACGTCCGTCAAAAAAGGAATACGATCATTATTTAAATATCATTGAAATCGCGAAAGCACACAACTA
This sequence comes from uncultured Kordia sp., assembly GCA_964351775.1. Lineage (GTDB taxonomy): Bacteria > Bacteroidota > Bacteroidia > Flavobacteriales > Flavobacteriaceae > Kordia. The sequence continues at coordinate 7,006 of CAYGPQ010000061.1, forward strand.
TAGCGATGAAAAAATAGCAGAATTATCGCCTTTCTTAGTGCAAGATCCATTGTTCAATACGATGTTAATCAAATCGAATCAAAGTCTAATAGAATTGTATAAAATCATTGGAAACAATGAAGAAAAAATACAACAATTGGAAGTTTGGCAAGCGAAAAGTATCAAATCGTTCAATGATAAACTATTCAATGAGGAATTGGGCGCGTATGTACATTACGATTTACGAAATAACAAACCACTAAACTATGTGTCTTCATCTTCGTTTGCAGCTTTATACGCAGGAATTCCAAGCAAAGAAAGAGCTCAAGTATTGGTGAGCACCATGATGGAAAAATTCGGAAACGAGCATCAATATCTTTGTGCTTCTTTTGATCCGACAAGCGAACGTTACAATCCAAAAAAGTATTGGCGTGGACCTGTTTGGATCAATGTTAATTGGATTCTCTATAATGGTTTAAAAAAATATGAATTTACACAAATTGCAGAAAGAGTAAAAAATGATTCTATAACATTGGTTGAAAAATACGGATTCTATGAGTATTTTGACGCACGAAAAAAAGAAGGAGAAACTGGTTACGGAGGAAACAATTTCTCATGGACCGCAGCCTTAATCATAGATATGTTAAACGACAACTAAAACCTAAAAACGCATGAATTGGCTGGATTATACAATTGTAATAACATACATCGTTTTCTTCTTAGGAATGGGCTATTTCTTCAAAGAAAACAAAGATTCCAAAGATTACTTTTTAGGAGGTAAAAGTTTAGGATGGTTTCCGTTGAGTTTATCCACGATGGCAACACAACTATCAGCCATCAGCTTTATTTCTGCGCCAGCTTTTGTGGGTTTAAAACTCAATGGAGGAATGAAATGGCTAACGTTTGAATTTGCCGTTCCATTAGCGATGATTTTTATTATGATTGTCATTGTGCCGCCATTATTTCGTTCGGGCGTTATAAGTATTTATGAATTTGTAGAAAAACGTTTCAGTACATCTACACGATTAATTTTAAGTATTGTATTTCAAATAAGCCGCGCACTTGGAACAGGTGTAATGGTCTATACAATTGCAATTATTTTGCAAGCGGTTTTAAACATAGACTTTGTATATACAATCCTAATTATCAGTTCAATTACCATAGTCTATTCTTGGCAAGGCGGAATGAAAGCTGTCGTCTGGGGCGATGCCATACAAATGATTATTCTCTTTGGAGGATTGCTAATTTGTTTGGTTTATGGATGGAATTTACTGAGTGAAAATGGCGGATTGGCAAATGGATTTGATCCAGATCGTTTAAAAGTAATCGATTTCAATTTAGGAATTGGAGAAGACAATGACTACGGTTTCTTACCAATGATTTTAGGTGGATTCTTCTTATATGTTTCGTATTATGGATGTGATCAAACACAAGCACAACGATTACTATCTGCGAAAGATGAAAAAACAGTCCGAAGCTTATTATTAGTTAACGGATTATTTCGTTTTCCAGTCGTATTAGTATACTGTTTAATGGGATTAATTATTGGAGGATTAATTGCGGTTGCTCCCGATTTCTTACAAGATATCGCAAACACAACGCAACAACATTTTCCTGAAGAATTTGCCAAAAACGGACTCAAACCAGATTTAATGTTGCCCGTATTCATTCTAAAATACTTACCACATGGATTAATAGGAGTCTTAATGGTTGGAATCCTTTCGGCAGCAATGTCATCTTTAAGTTCTACCATCAATTCACTATCTGCGGTAACTGTAGAAGATTTTTTCAATAGAGGCGAAAAGAAATTAAGCGACAAAAAATACATGTCAATTTCCAAACTATCAGTTGTTTTTTGGGGAATAGTGTGTATTGCAAGTGCATTTCTATTTGGCGGAAGCAAAAGTGCGGTTATTGAAATCATTAACGCCATCGGATCTGTATTTTATGGACCTGTATTAATCACATTTATACTTGCATTTTTCTCTAAAAAAGTCAATCATATTGGGATGAATGCAGGAATCATTTTGGCAGTAGCAATCAACCTGATTTTCTCCAAAACCATTCAAGAAATGTTTGGAATTGATTTAGGCTTCGAAATCTTCTGGATTTGGCTCAACTTTACCGGAGTTATCATTGCATTAGTGGTTGCTTATGTAGTAAGTTATTTCACAAAAAACACAAAAATAAAAACAGTTTCAAATTTTGGTATCACTGTTAAAAGCGCAGACTTTTTGGTAAAAGAAGTCTACATATTAGTTGCATTCTTTTTTCTGATTCTCATCATCAGTTATTTTATGCCAACTATTTTAAATAGTTTTTTTTAATTCAACAAAGTGCATGACAAAACACAGCTATTTCATTTGTAATCATTTCTTATGTGTTAACAATTAGAAAGGTCAATTAGGAAATTCAAAAAATGAAAAGTTCAATTTTTAAGTGTTAATTCTAAATTTGAATTGTGATGTTTGTCATGCACTTATTAACTTTAGTGAAACTCAATTTTTGAGAAGTCTGAAAGACCAACGCAATATTGTAAGTTGAACGAATCCTGTTGAAAAATAGAATCTAATACTTAAAACTACATCCTTTTGAAAATAGTACTTGCTCCAGATAAATTTAAAGGTTCTTTAACAGGAAATGAATTTTGCGACGCTGTCACAAACGGTATCAAAAAAAGAATGCCTTTTGCAGAAATAATACGTTTGCCGTTGGCAGATGGTGGCGATGGAACAATTGAAATTTTAGCTGATCCTTTACAAGGAGAATTAATTTCGATGACGGTAAATAATCCTTTATTCAGACCAATAAAAGCTACCTATTTATGGATTGAAGCCAAACAAACGGCTTTTATTGAAATGGCAGAAGCTTCCGGAATGAAACTCTTGAAATCTGGAGAACAAAACTGTCGTAAAACAACCACATTCGGAACAGGCGAAATGATTCTCAGCGCCATTGAAAAAGGGGCAAAAACAATCATTTTAGGAATTGGTGGAAGTGCTACAAACGATTGCGGCATTGGAATGGCAACAGCACTTGGATACAAGTTTTTAGACGAAAATGGTCAAGAAATCGTTCCAATTGGCGAAAATTTATCGAAAATTCAACAAATTGAGACAAAAAACGTTCATCAACAATTACACTCAATTACGTTTCAAATAGCCTGCGATGTAACAAATCCGTTGCATGGTTTGCATGGAGCAGCGTACGTTTATGCAGCGCAAAAAGGAGCTTCCAAAAGTGACATAGAATTGCTGAATAATGGATTGATTCACATTTCAAAAATCCTTCAAAAACAATTCAATATTGATGTGCAACATATCGAAGGAAGTGGTGCTGCTGGTGGAATGGGCGCAGGAACGACTGTTTTCTTAAACGGACAATTAACTTCTGGAATTAAATTGGTGAAAGAATTAGTTGATTTTGATCAAAATATAAAAAATGCGGATTGGATCATTACGGGTGAAGGAAAATTGGACGCGCAAACATTTTCAGGAAAAACCATTATAGGTGTGATTGAATCTGCCAAAAAACAACAAATTCCAGTGGCAGTATTTTGTGGTAAAATAGAATTGCATGAAAAGGCAATACACCAAATGGGAATACAGTATGCAGCAGCACTATTAGAAGTCGCAAAAAATCAAGATGATGCTATTCAAAATCCGAAGTTATATCTTGAAAAGATTACCGAAAATTTCACCAATCATATTCTGAAAACTGATTAAATAATGAAATTATATCCTATAATTTTTAATCCCGTTTACAACTATAGAATTTGGGGAGGAAACAAACTAAAAACAGTATTACAAAAAAAGTATTCGCAAGATAGCATAGGAGAATCTTGGGAGATTTCTGATGTAAAAAACAATGAAACCTTTGTGAGTGAAGGTTTTCTAAAAGGAAAGTCTTTAAAAGAATTGATACACACTTTTAAAAGTGATTTTGTTGGCAAAAAAGTTTACAAAGCTTTTGGAGACGAATTTCCTTTATTAATAAAATTTATTGATGCAAATACACCATTATCTATTCAAGTTCATCCTACGAACGAATTAGCAAAAAAACGCCATAATTCATTTGGGAAAAATGAAATGTGGTATGTAATGGAAGCAGAGAAAGATGCAGAATTGATAGTAGGTTTCAATCAAAATGTAACCAAAGATCAATATATAGATCATCTTGAAAATAACACCTTAAACGAAATTTTAAATATTGAAAAAGTAACATCTGGTGATACTTTTTATATTCCTACTGGAAGAGTTCATGCTATTGGAGCTGGTGTTTTATTAGCTGAAATACAACAAACATCAGACATTACTTATCGCATTTATGATTATGATAGAGTTGATAAAAATACAGGCACAAAAAGAGAATTACACACAGATTTAGCTATTGATGCCATAGATTTTAGGTATTATAAAAATTATAAAACGAGTTATCATACTAAAAGCAATCAACCAAATGTATTGGTGAAATCTCCCTATTTCAAAACTCATATTATTGAACTTAATACATCTGTAAATAGAGATTTAAAATCGTACGATTCGTTTGTAATTTACATGTGCGTAGAAGGAGAAGCTACTATTAAAACCCATGAAGATCAAAAATCTTACAAACTAAAAATTGGTCAGACAATTATAGTACCTGCTTGTATTAAATCTATATTACTTCAATCTGATCATGCTAAATTGATAGAGGTGTATATGTAATTTCAAAATCATAGTTATAAATAGTGTGTAGATTTTTAACTTATTTAGAAGTAAAAAATTTGAATTCTGTCTCGTCCTAAATAATCGATACGCAAAACATTAGTGTAATATAATTACATATCTAAACATTTACGAAAAATAGATCTAACTTATTTAGCCCTGACGATGAAAGACGATACAGGCTTTTTATCCTCTCACACTTCAAAAGAAGTATTAAGAAGACATTATATTAATGAGAATGTAGTGTTGAAAGCTATAAAAAATGTAGAAATCTTTAATAAAAACTCTAATCCTAAGCTCTTACCCTAAAGGTCACCTATTATAAATAACTGATTAACTGACTAATATAATATGTGGAAAATTCAAAAACAGTACTCCTAACGATACGGGAGTACTGAAAAAATAGCTTTTAAAAAGACGAAACCCATTGAAAATCAATGGGTTTCGTAGTAGCGAGAGCGGGGCACGATCCCGCGACCTCCGGGTTATGAACACGAATCGCTCGCCTTTTAAAAATTTGATTGTCAATTACTTATATTTTAGTGGAGTACTGAGAAACCCCCAATTTACCCCAAAATCGATACTCTAAAACAGTACTCCAACTCTTGGAGAGAGAATTCTATTATTTGTATGGTAAGATATTCCAAGAAATGATAGGTGATTGAGAGTGTTATAAAATTTTCTTGGTACTTTAAATTTTATTTCTCCAATTTTCACTTAATACATCTGTCCCTTTTGATAATTTTTCTTTTTCTCTGTAAAAACTAATCACCAAAAATGTACTGACAAGAATCGAAGAGTAAGGATATTGATATAAATATTAAAGGAATTAAAACTACAGCATCACTCAATTCTAATGTTTGAATAGAAACCTTAATAATTCATATTATTCCAATTCTGGCAAAAGCGAAGTTTCTTTTCTAAATTTTCTAAAAAAAGTTAGTACTAAATATTTACTTTACTATTTGAATGGAACAATTTTTACACAAGTGAGTTTACGCTGAGCCTTTCGATAAACTCAAGATAAACTTAGTCGAATTGTAGGAGCGAAGCGGAATAGTTGTGGAATGGCATAATTAATTCTGAGCATAGTTTACAACCAAAGTGCCATTTATAAGTCTATTTTCATTATCAATGCCACTAAACACACCTTCCTGCTTGCCACTATTATTTTTCAGAAAGTAGGTTTTAAAAAAGATATTCACTCTTTCAAGAGCTATAATACCTGAAAAACTAAATCTAAAATTTATTACTGATCCTTTGTTTAGCAATTCTAACCTATCTTTTTCTATGTATACATTTTCAGTTAAAGTAATAATCTGATAATTTGTGTCTAAAATTTTAAACTTTAGTGTTTCTTTAAAACCAGTATTAAAATTAAAAGTTAAAGAATAGGTTCCAGGTAATTTACCATATAAAGAGGCATAAGGACTATTACTTGATAATTCTAAAGCATTACTAGGTACAAAACTATTATTAACAATACGCTTATTTCTAATTTCTAAAGCAATATAAGGAGGAATAAAAGGTGTTTTAGATTGTTCTTCCATGACCTGTTTACTTTCGCATTTTTCTAGAATTGAACGTCCTGCAACAGAATTGGTAAAAATATCGAACGTACAATAGGTACCTATCAAATAGTTTAAATGCGAAGGTGATTTATGTCCTATATAATATATCTCACTAGCGCCATCAATATATCTTTCTCCAGAAAGTGTATTGGTTTTTATTGTGATAGTATCTCCTTGTCGCTTAATGCTCCCGTTACTATAATGTTCTCTAAAAGTACCATCATCTAAAGGATATATAAAAATATGCTGAATTGTTTTCCAATTATTTGATATTATAGTTTGCCCTTTTAAAATGGTGTTGTCTTCTCCAAAATAGTAATTTAAATAGTAATATGTTTTATCCTGATTATCATTATAAACTAAATTATATTGCTTTTCATATTCAATACTAGATGTTTTATGGTCTTCAAGAAAGAATTTAAAATCATCATACCCCAAATAAAGTAATATAATATCTTTATAATGTTGATTAAGCTTAATTATTGGTTTGCCTTTTTCAAACTCTCTTGATTTATCATATAAATATTTTCCATTAATAAATTCAGAGCCAATAGCTTCAAAATCTTTCTTTAAGCTTGGTTTATCATCATTGTAGGCTCCATACCCATATAATTGTAAAGCTTTAGGTAGCTTCACAAGATTATGTTTGCTCATAAAGGTTTCGTGGATTTTTTCTAATAATATTCTGAAGTACTCAGCAGTTAATACTAACGATAATGAGCTATTATTCATAAATTCCTATTTATTTTATAAAATTATTAAAAATATTTTTAATAATTAGAATGAATAATAATTAATAATTAGAATATTACTTTTATGAGCAGTAAATATTATACTAAACTAGCATAATTATGAAAAAAAATATCCTCTTCCTATTTCTATTAATTACAAGTTTTGCTTCTTCTCAAGTTTCAATTAATGGAAACGTAACAGATAAAACAGGTGAACCCATACCAGGCGTAAGTATTATTGAAAAAGGAACTTCTAATGGAGTCATTACAGATTTTAATGGTAATTACGAGATTACAGTAGTATCAAACGAAGCAATTTTAGAATTCTCTTATATTGGTTATGAAAAACAAGAGATTACTATTGGTGACCAAAACCGAATAGATGTTGAGCTAATCGAATCTGCAGAATCTTTAGACGAAATTGTTATTAAAGGTTTTTCTGGAGTTATTGGTAAATCAAGAAAACGTACAGAATCTATTCAAACAACGGCAGAATCTGTTACTGCATTGAATAGCGAAGGTATAGAAAGTGCTGGTGTTACAGACATAAGTTCATTTTCAACGTTGGTTCCTAATTTAAAATTTAATTCGGCACAAGCTGTAGGTTTAAATTTTATTACTGTTAGAGGTATTCCACAAGTTAGAGGTGGAGATGCGCCTTTAGCATTTGTTATTGATGGTGTTACAATTCCCGACCCAAGTTTATTGAGTCAAGAGTTGTACGATTTGGCTTTAGTAGAAGTTGTTAAAGGACCTCAAGGTGCTTTATACGGTAAAAATGCTATTGGTGGAGCCATTAATATTTATACGAAAGAACCAACTAATAAGATGTCAAACAGAGTTAAGTTTGGTGTTGGTAATGGAGGGTTTTTGCAAGCGCAATTTGTGTCTTCTGGTGCCATTTCAAAAGATAAAGTGTTTTATCGTTTTTCAACACAATACAAAACATTTGATGGATTGTTAACCAATGACTTTTTAAACGAGAAAGTAGATTTCTCGGAAGACTTTAATATCAGAGGTCAAATTAAAGCAAGGCTTTCTAGCAAATTTACGGTTGCAGCAACGTATCAGCATTTTAAAATTGATGGAGGCGCAACCTACTATTCAGTGAATCCAACAGGTTTTGATGGCGAATTTCCAGGAGGAGTTTTAGATCCAAATCCTTCAGAAGGAAATAATGTGATTGATGCAGATGTTCTTGGAAGATCAGACATGATCAACAATTATGGGAACTTTAAAATGGATTATAACCTAGGAAGTGTAAAATTGCAATCTATTACATCTATTAATAAAGTAGAGCGTTCAACCAATGGTGATTTAGATTTTCTTTCACTTGATGGATTAACGCAAGGTGAAGAAATTACCACAAAAACATTTAATCAGGAATTACGTATCAATAATACTCGGACAGACACAAAATTCGATTGGAGTTTAGGTGGATTCTATCAAAAAATTAAAAAGAATTTTTATCAAAATGGAACTACAGGAGTTGATTTTGGTGGACCAGATGCGTACGATACAGCAGATTACGTGAATGAAACCAGAACCATTGCGCTCTTCGGTTTTGGAGATTATAAATTAACAGATAAGTTTACGATTTCAGCTGGTTTCAGATATGATATCGATAAATTTACTCAAGATGATGTGTTATTTGTAACAAATTCAGAAAGGGATAACAACGAGTTTCAACCCAAAGTATCGCTGTCGTATCAAGCTACAGAAAAGGTTTTATTCTATGCCAATTATGGTAGAGGTTATAGAAATGGAGGTTTTAATGCACAAGCAACAGATCTATTTAACGGAAGTTTTGATGATGAAACTTCAGATAATTACGAGCTAGGTTTTAAAACAACCTCTTGGAATGATCGCTTAATATTTAATGGTTCCATATTTAGTTCTAAACTAACCAACCAACAACAATATATTTTAGACCTAAACACTTTTATTGCAGGTGTTTATAACTATGACGAAACTAAGATATTCGGTTTCGAATTAGAGTCTCGTGCAAGATTAACAAACTATTTAGACGTCTTCGCAAACTTTGGTTTATCTAATGCAGAAATTGTAGAAGGTGGAACAACAGGAGGTACAAATGGAGATACAACAAACAATTCAAATTATAATGGAAATAAAACACCTTTCGTACCTGTAAGTACCTTTGCCATCGGATTAGAATCCTCATTTAATATTACTGAATCACTAAAATTTAATGGATTCGTAAATCTTGATACCACTGGAAAAACCTATTGGCATGAGAGCAATCAAGATATTCACACATCAGATGCGTATTCACTTTTAGATGCTCGTATAGGATTGTCTTACAAAAACTGGAAATTAGATATTTGGGGTAAAAATTTAACAGATAAACAATATTATCAAGAGTTTTCAGTAGGTGAATTTGTTGGGAGTCCAGATGATGTAGGATGGAGAGGAAGACCTTTATCTATTGGAACTTCTATCTCTTTTAGATTCTAAAACAAAGAATAAATACAACAATCTATATTCTTTAATTAAGTGTTAATTATGTTGAATTAGTAAGAGGGAAAAATCAATTCCCTCTTTTTTTACCAAAATCATGACAGAAAATTTACAATTAAAAATAGAAAGAGTTTCCAGAATATTAATCAAAGATATGTTTCAGGTAAAACCCGGAGAAACAGTCGCCATTACAGCAGATTTAACATCAGATAGAACTATTGTAGATGCATTAGCTTCTGCTACTTCAGCAGCTGGAGGAATACCAATGGTTATATTAGTACCAAGAGCAGAAAAAGAAAGTCAAGCAGGAATACAATATTGGCCTTCAGAAGCTTTAACAGCAGCATTGTGTAAAACAGATGTTTGGATTGAAGCAAATTCTATGGTGCTATTGTATTCAGATATTTGGGAAACTGCAATGAGAGATAATAAAAAACTACGATATTTAATTATTGGAAATAGTTCTATTGATTCGTTAGATAGAATTTTTACAGGTTTTGATATTCAATCATTAAAGCAATTGCTTACCAAAACACGAGAAAAAGTAGTAGCTTGTAAAACAGTTAGAATTACAAGCAAAAACGGAACTGATGTATCCTACGATATTGATTTGAACTATGCTTTTGATATTGATGATGGCGATTACTCTCAACCTAAATTTGGTACTGCACCGGGTTTTGTAAACATTGTTCCTAAATTAGCAAGCATGAATGGGAATATTGTTTTTGATTTTTTACAGAATGGAGAAAAAGGAAGTCAGCTAGAATTTATAATGAAAAACAGTACCATTATTGATGTAAAAGGAGAGAAGATAGCTGCAGAAAAATTTAAAGCATACTTAGCATCTTTTAATGATCCTAATATGTATAAAATATCTCATAATATGTTAGGGTTAAACCCTAAAGTAACCGCATTGAGTGGAGATGTTGCAGAAGATGAACGTATTTGGGGTGGAGCAGATTTTGGTTTCGGACATACAAGTCCAATGGATATGCCACCTTTAGGACAAGTTGCAAAATCTCATTTTGATGGTGGTGTTACAAATGTGAGTGTGTATCTTGATGATATTAAAATATTTGATAATGGCGAGGTTTGTCATCCAGATTTAAAACCATATACTCATAATCTTTTAAATAATTAAATGGAAGAAGATAATAGTCAGTACACTACTACGAAAGTAAAACCTAAAGACTTTGTGTCAGGTTGGGTAGTCGCTTTGATTATTGCAAGCACAGGACTATCGGTTTCTACATTGTATTTAGGTTCGGAGATAGCCCTCAATTTAGGCTTTAAAAAAGCCCTTATTGCATTTGGTATATCTACACTCGTGTTGACCTTGATGTGTATAGCGACCACTTTAATCGGTAATCGTTCAAGGTTATCGACCTATATGATTTTGCATTTTAGTTTTGGCGAATATGGCGCGAAGATTGTAAATTTTATGTTCGGTGTAACTTTGGTAGGATGGTTCGCAGTAGCATTAGAATTATTGGCAATTGCTTTACATGATACTACAATTAGTACATTTGAAATTGATATTTCAAAAGCACTTATTATTATTGTAACCAGTATTTTTATTACAATTACAACGGTTTTCGGTATACGAAGTATTGAAAAACTTGCCAACTTAGCCATTCCAGTTTTAACTGCTTTTTTGGGGTATGTTTTTTACCTTTCAATACAAAAATTGGATAGTCTATCACAACTTTTTGAATATGTACCAAGTAATAGTACAATGACACTTTTTGAAGCAACATCAATTTTAGTAGGTGCTGCAATATTATTTCCAGTATTAATGGCAGATTTTTCTAGATTTATAAAAACGGATAAACAAAGTTTATTTTCGGTACTTGGATTAACCATTGGAACACCATTGGCATATTTTCTTAGTGCTGTACCATCAATTCAAACTGGAGAAGTTGATATTATTAAAATAATGGAGCAATATAATTTGGTCATCCCTGCTTTTATTTTACTCTTTATTGCTACTTGGAGTACCAATGCCAGCAATTTATATTCGGCTACTTTAACATTTTCAACAATAAACAAAAAATGGACCTTTAAAAAAGTTGCCATAGTTTCAAGTATATTTGGTACTATTTTTGCCTTATTGGGCTTTGCAAAATACCTATTTGATTTTCTGGAATTCTTAGGAATTTTAGCACCATCAATATCTTCAATTTATTTTATTCATTTCTTTTGGATTAAAAAGCAGAAGTATAATCTAGAAGATATAAATAAATGGGAATTTCCAGCATTAATAAGTTGGATACTAAGCTCTGTGATTACTGTTTTTACGTATTTAGAGGTTTTTCAATTAACACATGCTTATTTTATTGACTCTTTTATTTTAGGTGGATTACTATATATTTTCTTTATACGAATGAAGATATTTAAAGGTTCTTCAAAATAGTACAATAAGTCTTTAGGTTGTGCGTAATGGAAATGAATATATGAATTTCATACATTTGTAATATGACACATGATTTACCTAAAATAACCTTTAAATCAAATATTGAATTAGATATTGAAGTAATGACTTTTGCCGAAACTTACGATAAGTTAAGTAAGTCTTCTACACACGATCACTTTTCTTCATGGATATTCCGGTTTGACAAGAATTTCCAGTTAAGAAGACATTATATTAATGAAAATGTAGTGTTGAAAACTATAAAAAATGTATAAATCTTCAATAAAAACTCTAATTCTAAGCTCTTACCCTAAAGGTCTTGTAGTATAAAAGTCTGATTAAGTGGTTAATATAATATGTAAAAAAAGAAAAAAAGGTACTCCTAACGATACTGGAGTACTGAAAAAAAAGCTTTTAAAAATACGAAACCCATTGAAAATCAATGGGTTTCGTTGTAGCGAGAACGAGAATTGAACTCGTGACCTCCGGGTTATGAATAGAAAAGTCCTGAATATTAATAACTGATTATCAATTGTTTACAAAACACACTGTTTGCAAAACTAGGTCATATCTATGCAAAAAGGTACTTCAAAAAGATACTTTTTTATTTTTATTAATATGGGATTAAAAACTTCAAAAAAACTAAATAGTTTTCAATCCTAATTCTTTTAAAAATCCATTATGTTCTTCCAAAGCTTTCTTAGCTTTTTTATCTATTTCGACTAATTTTTTATTTACTTCTTGTAAATCAATTTTCTTTTCGGAAATGGCAGTACTAACATACCTAGAAATATTTAGGTTATATTCGTTTTTCTCAATTTCGTCCATTGAAACTCTTCGGGCATAGCGTTCTATATTTTCAGGACGGTTTTTATAGGTATCAATGATTTTCTGAATATCGTTTGGTTCTTTAGCACTAAGTTCTCCGTCTATTTTACCATCACGTAAAATGTTTTGTCGTTTTTCTTTTTTGTAGTGTTCACTAGCGTTTATGAATAAAACGTCATCATCTTTTTTACATTTTTTTAAAACCAATATACAAACAGGAATACCCGTCGAAAAGAAAAGGTTAGAAGGCAAACCTATTACAGTATCGATGTGTCCATCTTTGAGTAATTTCTTTCTGATACGTGATTCTGCTCCACCTCTAAATAAAACACCATGCGGTAATATAATTGCCATTGTACCTTCATCACTTAAAAAATGGAAACCGTGCAATAAGAATGCAAAGTCTGCGGCTGATTTTGGTGCTAATCCATAATTTTTAAAGCGGAAATCTTCACCCATAGCTTCGGAAGCATCCCAACGTAAGCTAAAAGGTGGATTTGCTACGATGGCATCAAATTCTAGCTTTTTTGCTGGGTTCATTTCATTTAAAATATTCCAGTCATTTTTTAGAGTATCTCCGTGAAATATTTCAAATTCAGAATCTTTAACGCCATGTAAAAGCATGTTCATTCTAGCCAAGTTATAGGTAGTTACATTATTTTCTTGTCCATATATCCTACTGATGGTACCGCCTTCTTTTTCTATTTTACTTTTAACGTTTAAAAGTAGCGAACCAGAACCACAAGCAAAATCCAATACTTTGTTTAATTTTTTCTTTTTACCTGCTTTTGGGTTTTGACTGTCTAAGGTTACAATTTCTGATAAAATGGTAGATAATTGTTGTGGTGTATAAAACTCACCCGCTTTTTTACCTGAACCTGCTGCAAATTGTCCAATTAAATATTCATACGCATCTCCTAGTGTATCACTATCGGTATCAAAATCTTGTATTCCTTCTGCAATTTTTTGAATGATGGTACACAGCTTTTTATTTCGAGCTTCGTAATTTTTACCTAGTTTTTCTGAATCTAAATTGATTTCTGAGAATAAGCCTCTAAAAGCACTTTCAAATGATTCATTTTCTATATACTTAAATCCTTTTTGAAGTGTTTTTAGTAAGTCTTCATGTTGCGTACGTGCTAATTCTGAGATACTACTCCATAAATATATTGGTTCAATAACATAATGCACTTTTCTGCGCATTTGCTTTTCAAAGTCTATGATAAAATTTGGATTTTCTTCATACCAAATAGATAATGGCGTACGTTTGTCGTCTTCATTTTCTAATTTGGGATAGTCTGAACCCAATTCTTTTTTTACGGAAGCTTCATAGTTATCTGATAAGTATCGTAGAAAGAGAAATGACAACATATAATCGCGAAAATCATCCGCATTCATTGCACCTCTTAATTCATTGGCTATATTCCAAAGGGTTTTCCCTAATTCTTCTTGTTTTTGTTGTGCTGTCATTTTATGCGTGTAACACGAATTTATATTTAGTTTGAATTGCTTCAAAAATATCAATTATTAATTTTTTGTTGTCCGGAACAGGCTCTTTAAATTCATATCTGAATACAGATTTATGCGCCATGATATTTACAATTTGAGCTTCTTTCTCTGGCTCTGTAAAGCCTATTTCTTTTAAAACGTGAGAAAAATTTCTAACGCCTAAAAACGAACTTATGTTTTCCAAGATTTGTCTGAGCAATGCAAAATGATACACATAAATTTGGTCATTATCCTTTGCATCTTTAATCACTCTTAACAATTCTAAATGATATAAAAAGACTTCCTTTCGTGGACCAACCAATTCGATAGTTCCGTTATTGTCTTTTAATTTATATATATCAACTTGATCTTTGTATCGAGAAGATTTTTCACCTCTTGTTAACCAATCTGCTAAGACAGAGAAGAAACCGATATGATGTGTTGTAATTATTATTTTTCTGTTTTTAAAATGTTGTTCGATTAAATCCATTAATGATGATACTGTAACGAAAATGTTATGGTCATCAAGACTGGAAACTGGGTCGTCTATAAAAAAGTGTGTAGATTGTTTTTCGTCTCCTGTCCAGCCATCTACTTCAAATAAGGCTAGAAAAAAACACCACACAAATATTTGCTCTTCACCTCTGGAAATTTTTATTGGAACTTCTGCTATCTCTTTTGCACCTTCCTCTTTTGGTTGTGATTGGTCAGCTTCTTCTATATCATCTTTCCTTTTGTAAAACCTTATAAATTTAATACCATCTTTTAATTCCTCAAAATATCCGAATCTATAATCAAATTTTGGTTTGTAGGAAGCTAGTTTATTTTCAAGGTTTATTTCATCTAATAACGGATGAAACTGATTAAGACTACTTTTCTCAAGTTTTAACTTAATGTCTGCTCCATCATTTGACTCGTCATTGTCCCAATTGAATAAATCTTCACTATACGCATTATAATAGACTCCCGAATGTGAACCACCATTGCTATTCTTAGTTACATCTTTGTATGCTACGGATAATCGTGTTTTGCCTGTACCATTAAACGCATAAATTAGATTGATGTTCTTTTTTAGGTCAACTAATTTTTTAGCGATGTCATTTATATTTTTTTCAAAGTCTTTACTCATATAGCTAAATCATTTAGTATAGGAAACAACTGTTGCATCAAACCTTTTTTATGCTTTTTTAATCCCTTAATTTTTTCTATTTGTGCAATAATTAAATCATCCACAGAAGATAAACAATTGGCTATTTTTTGTTGTTCTTTTGGATTTTTAGGGAGTGATAAGTAAAATTTTCTCTGAGTTGTAATCGGAACCTGATTTCTTGTTGACTGAGACATAACGCTTGTGTATTGCTTAACAAAGTTAGGACTAATCAAAAATTGTAATAAAAAATTATTATACAAGTTCTTATTATCACATCTAAAATATGTCGCTGTTGTACTCAATATAACGAATTCTAATTCTGTTTCTAATTTTGCAACAGGTCCAACTGTTGCATTATGAGCAAAAAGGATATCTCCATTTTTAGCTACACCTTTTTTAAATTTCTTAGCTCTTTGTAGTGGAAGTCTTTTACACCTTTTAAAGTCTACAATTCCATTCACAAAATCATTAGCAGTAACATATGGAATGCCTTGAGTAGCAAACTCTTCACTTTTTGGATATAGTGCACCGTGATTTCCATCTAAGTGGCTAACAATGGTTTTATTATCGATTAGTTTTTGAATAGTTATGTTGTTCCAATCCCCATCATTTTCAAACTCAGGAAAACGAAATTGTGGTTTGGTTTCTCCTTCTGCTGGAAATAGTTGTTGTAATAAACCTTTTTTGTGGTTTTGTAATACGTCTAGTTTTTCGGTTTCTGCACTAATGACTTTATCTAAGGAAGATAGGAAATTGGCTATTTTTTGTTGTTCTTTTGGGTTTTCAGGATAGTGAACATATAAATTAGCAAGCCTTCCTTTGGATATACCCAATACTTTAGTTCCTTGTGCTTCTTTTTTTATTTGAGCACGAATACCGTTTGATTTAAACAAATGTCCTCCAAAACCAATTGTAATTTTAGAATCAATTGGTCTTGCCAAAAAGGTATGCAAGCCCGCAAGTAGTTTTTCTTTGTTTAGGTTAATTATTTCAATACTTTTTCCAATATCATCAATATCTTCAGAAGCATCTGCAATTACCAAATCTCCTTCTTTACAATAATTATCTTTATCAATTCTTTCAATGGAGGTATCCAAATTTATATATGGAACACTTTCCTTTAAAATATCAAAATGTGTTGAAAATTTAGTATGTATATCACCATAATGGATGTTTTTTACTTTTCCTTTTTCATAGTTTAATTTATCTCTAGAAAAAGAATTAGTAATCTTAAAAGAATATACTTCATTCAAAGGTTCAATTTTCCATTCTTCATCATTTTCAAACTCAGGAAAACGCAATTCAGGCACTACCCGTTCGACTACGCTCAGGGCAAGTTTTTGTTTTTCTTTATTCATAAGCGTTTAATCCTGCTATATCGCGCCCTTGGGCAAGTTTGTTAAGTAAAGGCACTAAATCTTCCATTAAAGCCAATTCTTTAACTCTACGGTCTTTCCAACCTAATGCTAAAGGTGCTAATAAATCCGTTAGTTTTTCGCCGTCAAATATCATTCGATTCATTATTTCGACTATAAACGCTTTTAAGCTTTCGGTTTCTAATCCGTGCTTTTCGGCTATTCCTGTTAGCTCTTTTTCTGCTTTTTCGTCTTTAAATGTTTGGTAACCTGTGCGTATTTCTTTTTCGGTTAAGGCTTTCCCAACGGCTAAGGTATTGATGTACGCAATGATATCTTCACGCTCGTCCATTAGATTGGCACTAGAGCTTAATATGTTTATTAATTGCTCGCGCGTCATCTTTTGTTTAGATGGCTTGTCTTGTGTGTATTTGGCAATAAGCCCAATAATGTAGTCATAATCTATAATAGCCGAAGAAAAGAGCACAAACTCAAAATCTAGCTGTTGTATGTCTTTCGGTGTGTTTGGGTTGCCTTTGTCTTGTATTTCTTTGAGTCGTTTAGCAGTATCTAAATAATTGCTTTTAAAAGAACGAAAATCATCAATAGGTAATAGTTTTTCTATAATTTCAACTTGTGCTGCTTCTAAATCTGTATATTGATCGAGTTGGGTTTTTAATCGCTGTACTTCTTTAAAGCTGTTTATGAATTCTGCACGTGCTGCATCTCCTTTGAGATTCGATATTTCGGATGGTATACACGCTAAGCCTTTGGATTCCATAAAGCTTTTTAAGTTCGCTACCGCTTTTTTGTATTTTACAATGACTTTTGGTGCTGCATCTACTATCCAAATTTCTTTAGGGTTCGATACGTTAGCGCCAGAGAATAATACCATTGCTTTGTCTACCGCTTCTTCTTGTTGCCTAAAGTCTAAAATGTTTCCGTACGGCTTCGTATCGTTAATCACACGATTGGTACGAGAGAATGCTTGAATTAATCCGTGGTATTTTAAGTTTTTATCTACGTATAGCGTGTTTAAGTATTTAGAGTCAAAACCTGTCAATAACATATCTACGACTATCATCACATCAATTTTGTTTTTGTGTGAATAATCGGCATTAGTGTATTTTTGGTCTTTGATACGTTGCTGTACATCTTGATAATATAAATCGAATTCATTTATTCTGTGATTCGTCCCATAGTGTTTATTGTAATCTTTAATGATCGTGGTTAACGCTTCTTTCTTTTTATTAGGTTCTACTTCGTTATCCGCTTTTTCTTGTGGTAAATCTTCTTGTATTTGCTGTATATCTTTGTTTCCTTCTGCTGGTGGCGAGAACACACAAGCAATATTTAATGGACGATAGTCTTCATTTTCTTTGATTTCTTCTGCCTGTATGCCTTTAAAGAGCTCATAATATTGAATAGCATCATTTATGGACGCTGTGGCTAGAATGCTATTAAAACGCCTGTGATGTGTTGCCTTGTCATGTTTGTTGATGATCGCTTTTGCAACTGCTAATTTATGTAAATCGCCACCAATAGTTACACTACCTTCAGGTTTATAGTAGTCGATATGAAAACGCAGTACATTTTTATCTTCTATGGCATTGGTAATGGTGTACGCATGTAGTTCTTTTTGAAAAACATCTTCTGTTGTTTTGTAGGATGCTGTTTGTCCTTCAATGGTTTTATAGGTAGCATTTTCCTCAAAGATGGGTGTTCCTGTAAAGCCAAATAGTTGCGCTTTTGGAAAGAAATCTTTAATTGCATCGTGATTGTCCCCAAATTGCGAACGGTGGCATTCGTCAAAAATAAAAACAACACGCTTATCTTTTAACGATGCTAATCGATCGTAGTACGTAGGTTTGTTATCTTCCTTTTTCTTTTTGTTTCGTTTGCTATTTTGGTTGAGTGCTAAGCCTAATTTTTGAATGGTAGTGACGATTACTTTGTCCGCATAATCCGTTGATAGCATTCGTCGTACTAAGGTTTCGGTATTGGTATTTTCCTCTACACTACCTTCTTGGAATTTGTTGAATTCTTCTCTTGTTTGACGGTCAAGGTCTTTTCTATCTACTACGAATAAACATTTTTCAACATCAGGATTATCTTTTAGAAGTGTAGAAGCTTTGAAAGAAGTTAGCGTTTTTCCACTTCCTGTGGTATGCCAAATATATCCGTTTTCTCTATTTTGGTGTATACAATCTACAATGGCTTTTACCGCATAAATTTGATAGGGACGCATGACCAATATTTTTTGCTCACTTGCCACCAAAACCATGTAGCGACTTATCATTTGTCCAATTGAACACTTGGTTAAGAATTTATCGGTAAAGTCGTTTAAATGATTGATTTTTTTATTGTCTTCACTTGCTAATTCATATACTGGCAAAAATTGCTCATCTGCATTAAAAGCAAAGTGTTTATTGTTGTTATTAGCAAAATAGAATGTTTTACTTCGGTTACTAACGATAAACAATTGCATAAAACACATGAGTGAATTGGTATATCCGTTTCCTGTGTCACTTTTATAGTCCACAATTTGCTGCATTGCCTTGTTAGGACTTACTTCTAAAGTTTTTAGCTCTATTTGAACAACGGGAACACCGTTAATAAGAATAATAACATCATATCTATGATTGCTGTTTTCTGTATTGATGCGAAGTTGATTGATGACTTCAAAGTCATTTTTACACCAATCTTTTATATTTACAAGTGTATAATGTAAAGGTGTTCCATCTTCGCGGGTGAACGTATTTGTTTTTCTTAAATAATTGGATGACGTAAATACATCAGGATTTACAATTTCTTCTCTTAATTTTTCAAATTCTGAATCTGTTAAGTTGACTCTGTTGAGTGCTTGAAATTTTTCTCTAAAGTTTACCTCTAACGCTTCTTTAGTCCTGATATCTTCGCGATATGTATATTTTAAATCGGTTAACCAACTGATTAGTTCTTCTTCTATTTGTTGCTCTTTGGTCATTAATTCTCTTTTATCAATGCTTTACTTTTTTTAAATCTCTGAATTGATTTTGGTTATAAGTATTCAAAAAAATAAAAATAGTAGGAAATATTAGATATTCTATAAGATTACCTTAAAAAAATATCTTTTCAGTGGTTTTGTAGCAAAAATGACAAAAATTAAATTGTGTAAGTCATAGAGATGATTTTTTGAGTATCAAACTTTACAATCGTGTGTTAAAAGAGAATATTTAATGTTTTTTTAGGAGAGGTTTCAAATAAACAGATTTACATCAGGACGAATTATTGATGAATCTTTCAAAGCTTAAATGCCAAGTACTTTTTCAATTTCAATTTCAGCTTAAAATGCCCACGCGCCAGCTGGCTACTTCGCTAAAAAGGTATACCATACCTTTTTTTAACGCTCGTCCCCAACGTTAAATGCCAAGTACTTTCAATTTCATTTTCAGCTTCGATTTTTAAAGATTCCCGCCATAGTTTATCTTGAGCGGAGTCGAAAGGCGGGAACAAGGTTTTTACCTTTCGACTTCGCTCAGGACAAGCTCAGTTAAATGCCAAGTACTTCCAAAACTGATAAGATCGGTGTGCCACCTACAAAACGAAAAGTTTTCACGGCGTTAAATGCCAAGTACTTTCAATTTCAACTTCAATTTCAATTTCAGCTTAAAATGCCCACGCGCCAGCTGGCTACTT
>CAYGPQ010000062.1:0-26714 GCA_964351775.1 uncultured Kordia sp.
TTCTTCTGCAAGTTTGAGTAACCATTTTTCCGCTTCGGGAAATTTTTTCCATTCTCTGTATAGAATGCCTAGTTCATTTCTAGCGTGAATGTGTCCTTCTTCTGCAAGTTTGAGGAACCATTTTTTAGCTTCGGGAAATTCACCTAATTTTTTATGTAATAGCCCTTTGTTGAGGCGTAAATATCGATTGGTAGCCTCTAAGTCTAAACCTTTTTTTATCCAATAATCTGCTTGCTTATATTCTTCTTTTACTATTAAAATTAAAACCAGTTCTGTATACGCATCTAATATAGTCGGATAGAGTTCAATTCTATATTTTAATCGTTCTATACTCGCTTTTATATTTTCATTGATTAATTTTTTTATTTTACTCGATCGACCAAAAAGTTGTTCTTGTCTATTTTGAAAACTTATATAATTTTCATTATCAGTATTTGAGTAATGAAAAGATGCTAGTTTAAAGTTTTCAACATCAATGGATTCTAGTATATTAGATTTTTCCTCATAGTAGTTAGCCGCAATTTTATTGATTTCAAACTTATTATGATTCTTTTCATACAGTAATTCTTTCACTAAAGCGTGCAATTCAATTTTACCATCTATACTTTCCCAAATAAAATCTTTCCTAACCAAAGACCTATATGTAGCTTGATCTTTAAAAGAAGGTAATTGTGTGATGATATAATTTTCAAAAGGAGTTGTAAAAACCGACATTTCTTTTAACAATTCCATTTCGGATGGATCTCCGTGATTAACAACTGAATCTAACAATCGATCCATATATTTTTTTCCAGAAGAGTCACTTTCTGGATCAAAATCTTTTAGGTTTTCAAAAATATTTTCCTTAGCTCCAATATTATTATACAAGTCAAAGAGAAATTTTACGCCTAAAGGATAGCCTTTAAGTTCTTTATAAAGTTCTTTTTTTAAGCTTTCAGTTAAATCAAACTTATTTCTAAAATCAGATCTCTCATAATATTGCTGCACATATTCCAAAAAATATTCTTCATCAAGCCTATTCAGCTTTAATGGTTTCGTATAGTTGTCAGACTTTTCTATATTGATGTCTAATGATCTTGAAATGACTACAACTTTCCCTTTTCTTATATTAGATAATTCGACGATTGCATTCCTGAAATGTTTATCTGAAATTTCATAAAAATCATCAATGATTAATTGATTCGAATTTGATTCAAATTGTTTTAAAAAATTTCTAAATAACTGATTATTATCTATGTTTTCGGGAACATTTCCAAAACACAAACCGAATAATTCTTTCAGATCACTATTTCTATGTCCGAGAAAATAAATAGGTTCTTCTTTTAGTTCCATAATCACATCATAGAGAAGGTGCGTTTTTCCCATACCGCCAGAACCATACACGAACAAAAAGTTTTTAGTATCAGATTCAAAAAAGTCTTTTACTAACTTTTTCTCAATAGTTCTTCCTTTGGACGGAACTTGGTAATTTCTAATTCTTCCTGTTTGTATATATTCACTTGATTTTGATTCAATAGTAGTGGTTGTAAATTTTTGAACTGAATCTAGTAGCTTATCTAACTTGGTATTTGTTTCATGAGAAACTTCTTGATAATCTTCCAATTTCTTTTCAATAGTGTCTAAAGAAACTTTTTGATTTAACAAGAATTGAGATTGAATATAATTCCAAGCGGTTGGTTTTTTCATAAGCTGTTTGTAAAACATACTTAGAAATTTTTCTTGTTCTTCATTTGGAATTACAGGTTTATCAGAATGAATACTCTTTTCAATTAATTCAAAAGATCTATTGAATTTTAATTTATTTCTTTCTCTTGTTTTTTCATCAGGATAAAATTCTCTTAAAGCGCTTTCATGTGCTTCTAAAATTTCTTTTTCAACAGATGTATCAGGAGTTAATTTATTTAAAATGCTATTAGTTCTTCCTGCGGAAAAAGCAATTAGAAAAGATTTAAGTATTGAAGCAGCTTCTATTAACATAAAAAATGAAAGAAATAGATTTTAGAACACGATGTATTTACTCAAATATAAGATTTTACAACAAGTTTTAGGTATTTTAAGACATAAAAAAGTGTGTTCAAAACAATCTTCAAAATACATTTTAGAGCATTTTGCTACAAGGAAACAAAAATTTAACATTCAAAAATTAAGTTGTAAAATATTGAAAAACAAAAAAATAAAAATGCTTTTAAAATTTAACACTAAGTTTATTAAGATTAAGTCTAAATAAACTTTGTCATTTCAAAAACACATAATATATTTGCCAAAACAAAAACTAATACTCTTAAAAAATATTTAAAATGAAAAAAGTAATACTAGGATTCTTGACACTTTCTAGCTTCATATTTACAGCATGTTCAGACGATGACGGAAATGCTCCAGTAGATACCAATCAAGTCATCGCTCCAGCGACTTACACATTTAGTAGAAATGGAAATTCAACGGTAGATTATAGCGGGCAAACCACTAGAATTCTAATGGGCGAGGAGTTCATTGCTGCCTTATTAGACAACACAAAAACAGAAGCAGCAATTGACGGAATGTTTGCACATGCAGAAGGAAACAATGATTTTAGTGACACAGATTTAAACGCTTCTGATAAAAGTATTCGTAGCAAAACGGCCGCTTCCACAGATTATTTTTCAGCAAACACAACAGTTGCAAACGCTATCAAAGCAGATTTTGATACGTGGATCGCGAATCAAGTTTCAGAGGTATTTCCAAATTGGACAAACACAGCAACTGCCGGAAACGCTGGAAACCTACAAGAAGCTGGTGGCGGTGCTACACGTTACATCAACGCAAAAGGTTTGGAATACAATCAAGCAATAAGCAAATCGTTAATTGGCGCGTTGATGGTAGATCAAATGCTAAATAACTATCTCAGTACTTCTGTATTAGATGCGGGAAATAACAGAGCAAATAATGACGCTGATGTTGTAGAAGAAGGAAAAAGCTACACCACCATGGAACATAAATGGGATGAAGCTTTCGGATATTTATACGGAACTGATAATGCAACAAATCCTATCTTAAATCAAGACAATTTCCTAAGCAAATACCTTTCACGAGTTGAAAATGATACAGACTTTACAGGAATTGCTTCTGACATTTACGAAGCGTTCAAGTTAGGAAGAGCAGCAATTGTAGCAAAAAATTATGAAGTGCGTGATGCGCAAGCAAATAGTATCAGAGAGAAAATTTCCACCATTATAGGAATAAGAGCTGTATACTATTTACAAAATGGCAAAAATAAATTGGTGACTGACAAAGCAGCAGCTTTCCACGATTTATCTGAAGGATTTGGATTTATCTACAGTCTACAATTCACGCGTAAGCCCGGAACAAGTTTACCATACTTTACAAAAACTGAAGTAGATGGATTCATTGCTCAACTCATGACAGGAAATGGTTTTTGGGATGTAACTCCTGCTACTTTAGATGAAATTTCGGAAGCAATTTCGGCAGAATTCAACTTTACAACTGCACAAGCGACGAACTAGTTTTTTTAGTTAGAATTACTATAAAAAAGAAGTTGAAGTTTTTGGAATACTCTCTCACCTTTTTTACTTTTGCAATATTTATTTAGAATAAATAGAAATAAGAAATGATAAAGAAAATATTTTCAGTAGTACTTTTAGTGATATTTGCTGCTGCGTGTAGTTCAAGTGATGATAGTGTAACTCCTGAAACACCAGGAGAAACTTCATTTGACAGAGCAGGAATGTTACGTAACATCGCGGACAATATTGTGATTCCTGCGTACCAAGGATTGAATACAAACTTAAGTACGTTAGCCAACGCAAAAGATGCTTTTGTAACAACACCAAATCAAACAAATTTGGAAACTTTACGTGCCGCTTGGTTCACTGCGTACAAATCTTGGCAACATGTAGAAGCATTCAATATTGGAAAAGCAGAAGAAATTTTATATAGCTTTCAAATGAACATCTATCCTGTAAACACAACGGATGTTGAAGACAATATTGCTGCTGGAAATTACGATTTAACACATCCAAATAACAACGATGCCGTAGGTTTTCCTGCGTTGGATTATATGTTACACGGAATTGGTGCAACGGATACGGAAATTTTGGAAAAATATACAACCAATGCAGCATCGACTAAGTACAAAACCTATCTTTCGGATTTGGTAAATCAAATGCAACTGCTTACGCAAGAAGTCCTAAGCGATTGGACAACTTCGTACAGAAATACATTTATTTCAAGTACTGCAAATACAGCGACAAGTGCGACAAACAAATTCATCAACGACTTTATATTCTATTACGAAAAAGGATTGAGAGCGACCAAAATTGGCATTCCAGCAGGAAACTTCTCAGCAACGCCTTTGCCAGAAAAAGTAGAAGCATTCTACCATCAAGAAGTATCAAAAGAATTGGCGTTAGAAGCATTAACAGCAGTACAAAACCTTTTCAATGGAACTCAATTTGGCGGAAACACAACTGGTGAAAGCTTCAAAACCTATTTAATATCTTTAGACAGAACAGAATTAGCGAATTTAATCAATACGCAATTCAATACGGCTCGCACTAAAATTCAAGTACTGAATGCTAATTTTACAATGCAAATCAATACAGATAATACAAAAATGACACAAGCGTATGACGCGTTACAAGCGGGAGTTGTATTGCTAAAAGTAGACATGCTACAAGCCTTCAATGTGAGTGTGGATTATGTAGATGCTGATGGTGATTAAATCATATAACTAATTATAAAACAGAAGGTTGTCGTAAGAAGGCAACCTTTTTTTGTGTACACGAATGAATCGTTTTCAAACATACTTACAACAACAAACCAACGTGGCACCATTGGTGGTATTTCGTATTGGTTTTGGTTTGCTAATGTGTTACAGTATCATTCGTTTTTGGGGAAAAAGTTGGATTGAAACGATCTATATAGAACCGAAATTTCACTTCTCATACTACGGTTTTGAGTGGATTCAACCGTTGGGAAACTTCACGTATTTATTATTCTTTATCTGTGGATTATCCGCATTTTTTGTAGCGTTAGGATTAAAATATCGATTGTCAATTATCGTATTCTTTTTAAGTTTTACATATATCGAATTGCTCGAAAAGACAACCTACTTGAATCACTACTATTTCATCAGTATTTTAAGTTTTCTCTTGATCTTTCTTCCTGCAAATGCCAGCTTTTCAGTAGATAATTTATGGCGAAAAAGAAGCTATGCGGAAATTCCTAAATGGACACTAGATGCGATAAAACTCTTATTGGGAATTGTCTATTTCTATGCCGGTCTAGCCAAAATAAACTCAGATTGGTTACTAAAAGCCATGCCACTAAAAATCTGGTTGCCATCAAAATACGACTTGCCAATTATTGGTGAAACCTTGATGCAACAAAACTGGTTTCACTACGCAATGAGTTGGTCAGGAATGTTATACGATTTACTAATTCCGTTTTTACTATTGTACAAACGAACACGTTGGTTTGCGTTTGCTTTGGTGGTTTTCTTTCATGTATTTACGCGCGTATTATTCCCGATTGGAATGTTTCCGTACGTAATGATTGTGAGTTCATTAATCTTCTTTGAAGCGGATTTCCACAAAAAGATTATTGCGTTTTTCAAAAAGTTATTGCAAGCTGTGATACACGTAAAAACGAATGCAATTCAAGTATTTCCTGAATATCATTTGCGATTCAAATCGATCATCATTCCAATTGTCATTGCTTTTTTTTCAATTCAATTATTGTTGCCATTTCGACACATATTATATCCAGGCGAATTGTTTTGGACAGAAGAAGGCTATCGATTTTCATGGCGCGTGATGTTGATGGAAAAAATGGGCAACACAACCTTTAAAATTGTAGATGGAGAAACGGGGAAATTCTTCTATGTAAAAAACAGTGACTTTCTCACACCTTTACAGGAAAAACAGATGAGTTTTCAACCTGATTTCATTCTCGAATATGCACATTATTTAGGCGATCATTTCACGAATCAAGGACACAAAAACGTACAAGTATTTGTAGAAAGTTATGTAGCGTTGAACGGACGATTAAGCCAATTATATATAGACAAAAACGTTGATTTGTATCAACAAGAAGAATCATTCCAACATAAAAACTGGATTTTACCAATGAAAGATGAATGAATCATGCTTACTATGCAATGTCATATCGAGCGCAGTCGAGATACAAGTCAATTGAAAAGTAAAATCAATCGTTATTGCTCAACGTGAAAACGATCAGACCAATAAAATAACAATAAAAAATAACTAATGAACCTAAAGAATTTTTGCATACTAATTATAGGTTGTTTATTCAGCATTTCCCTAGCTGCACAACAAAAAATTTCAGGAATTGTAACAGCAGCAACAAACAATACACCGATTGCAAATGTTGACATTTACGACAAAGTTGCTGGGAAAGTCGCTTCAACAAACGCGGAAGGTTACTATGAATTCACCACAGAAAAAGAGAACATAACCTTGGTCTTTTTCTCGTTTGAATACGAAGTTGTGGAGAAAACTGTGACAGTGAACCAAGAATTTGTGTTAAACATACGTTTAAATGTACTCGGAGAACAACTTTCAGAAGTAGAACTCAATATTCGGAAAACAAAAGTATTCGCGCTAAAGCGCTTAAAAGATGTGGAAGAAACCGCTATTTACGCAGGGAAAAAGACGGAAGTGGTGTTGGTAGAACAATCCATGGCAAACTTGGCTTCCAACAATGCCCGTCAAATATACAGTCAGGTTGTGGGTTTAAATATTTACCAAAATGATGACGCAGGATTGCAATTAAATATTGGTGGACGCGGTTTAGATCCGAACAGAACGGCAAATTTCAATACGCGTCAAAATGGCTATGACATCAGCGCAGATGTGTTGGGATATCCAGAAAGTTACTATTCGCCTGCGGCAGAAGGTTTACAAGAAATCCAGATCATTCGTGGTGCGGCATCTTTACAATACGGAACGCAATTTGGCGGTTTGGTCAACTTTGTCATGAAAAAGCCAAACGAAGCAAAACCATTTGAATTCATTACCCGAAATACAATCGGAAGTAATAATTTATATACAAACTTTACGAGCGTAAGCGGAACGGTTGACAACTGGAGTTATTATTCGTTTTTCAACTATAAAAAAGGAGATGGATTTCGTCCCAACTCAGAATTCGAGTCGAAAAATGCGTACGCTCATATTGGCTATCAATTTAATGAAAAAACGAAGCTTGAAGCTGAAATAACCTATTTGCGCTATTTGGCAAAACAAGCGGGCGGATTGACCGATGCAATGTTTGCGGATAATCCATTTCAAAGTAACAGAGCGCGCAATTGGTTTCAGATTGATTGGTTATTGTATAACTTAAAATTTTCGCACAAATTCTCGGAAGACATGAACTTTACCTTTAATGCGTTTGGTTTGCAAGCGTCTCGAAATGCGTTGGGTTTTCGTACCAATAGAGTGGATCAGATTGATCCGGGAACAGAACGTGATTTGATAAAAGGTGATTTTAACAACTTCGGATTTGAAGCGCGATTGTTGAATAAATATGAGGTATTCGGGAAGAAATCGACGTTTTTAGTGGGTACAAAATTTTACAAAGCAGACAATACAAGTGCGCAAGGTCCGGGTTCT
Source organism: uncultured Kordia sp. (assembly GCA_964351775.1). Lineage (GTDB taxonomy): Bacteria > Bacteroidota > Bacteroidia > Flavobacteriales > Flavobacteriaceae > Kordia. Next base: position 7,626 of record CAYGPQ010000062.1, read on the forward strand.
GCGGGAAGCGATCCGAATTTTGAATTTCAGTTGGATGATTTTCCAAACTATCAAAATCAATCTGCGTATGACTATCCGAATTTGAATATGGCGGTTTTTGGTGAAAATATTTTTTATCTGAATGATAAACTATCCATCACGCCAGGTTTCCGATTGGAACATATTAAAACAGAAAGTGACGGATTTTTCAAGCGAATCAATACAGATGCTGCCGGAAACGTCATTTTAAACGAAACAATAGATAATAGCGAAGTGCGCGAACGTTCGTTTGTATTATTCGGATTGGGCGCGAGTTACAAACCTTCGGACGCGTTGGAAATCTATGGAAATGCTTCACAAAATTACCGTTCGGTGACGTTTACAGACATTAGTATTATCAATCCTGCATTTGCGATTAGTCCAGATATTGACGACGAAAAAGGAATGACCATCGATTTCGGATTGCGAGGAAATTACAAAAATATAATTTCGTATGATGTGGGCGCTTTCGGATTGTTTTACAACAACCGAATTGGGTTTATTCAACGGGCTTTTGCCGATGGAAGCGTAAAAAGTGAACGCGGAAATATTGGTGACGCGGTCATGTATGGTTTTGAAGGTTTGCTAGATTTTAATTTGAATGAAATCTTTATCAAAAATAATGAGTATAGTTTCAATTATTTCATAAATGCAGCAGTTACTGATTCAGAATATACCAAAACCGAAGCGAGTGGAGTAGAAGGTAATAATGTAGAATTTGTACCGAATGTGAACTTAAAAACGGGAATTCGTTTTGGCTATAAAAACTTCTTGTCAAACATGCAATACAGCTATATTTCACAGCAATTTACAGATGCTTCTAATGCGGTAGATAGTAATTTGAGTGGCGTGATTGGGGAAATTCCTGCGTATGATATTTTGGATATTTCAGTATCGTATACCTACAAAAATTTCAAATTAGAAACTGGAGTTAACAATGTGTTGGACAACGCATATTTCACACGACGCGCGACTGGTTATCCGGGTCCTGGAATAATTCCGTCTGTCAATCGGAATTTTTATGCGACACTTCAAATAAAATTGTAAATAGAATGAAATGCAGTGGTAAAAACTTGAAAAGCGTCATTCTGAACTTGATTCAGAATCTCATCATAATGAATTCTAATTTTTTGTTTTTAGCCACGAATTCACGAATGTTTTTTAGTTGCTTTGTCGGTACGAATTGCAAATTCGCACTAGCAAATGAAACAAAACAATAGCTGAAATTTTTATCACTTTTCAGAGTTTTGATATCCTAAGAAAAACAACATTACCTCAGCAAATCAAAGTACAATAATGTCATACTAACGGTATTTACAAAACCGTGCGTAAGTATGGCGAGCCATAGATTTCTTTTGCTAAGTATATAGGTGAGTGCAAAAATAAATCCTGCAAAACCTGTCAATAGTTGCCCTGTAATTCCTTGGTATGCGTGTAAATACCCAAATAAACACGAAGAAAAGATGATTCCAATAACGGCGCCTGTCTTTTCGCCTAAAAGATTCATGAATTTTGAAATCATAAATCCACGAAAGATCACTTCTTCCATAAATCCACCTACAATCCAACCAATAGTTAAACTACTGAGGTATACACTGAAATTGCCTTTTATTTGCTCAAATACTCCCAATTGTAAACTGTATCCGGTTAAATTTTCTACGGGTTTTAATATAATAAAAAAGGTGACCAAAACGATACCAATCGCCAACACAATAGCAGTTGCGACTAACTCCAGTATATTTTTTTGAGCAGAAAAACCAAGCGTATCTTTTAGACCTTGATGTGCATACGCATACATCATAACGATTAAGAACGCTAATAGAATATTTAGATACGGTATGTTGACAAGAAGTAACACCAGCATAACCAGCACGAATATTGAAATGTCGTAGATAAGTGTTTTTTTCATGAGGTTGTTTTTTTGGATGTGAAGATGAGGTTGTCTGAAAAGTATAATTTTCGTCAAACTGAACTTGATTATTTATGTCATACTTATTTAATTAATAGGTATTCATGAATCTTCGATTTCAGCTTCACATAATACTTGAGAATTAATGTGTTGAGATTCTGAATTAAATTCAGAATGACGTTTTCAAGCCTTTTCAGATAACCTCATTAATAGTAGCAAAGGTCATTTCATTACTGCCTAGCATCTTTTGATTGATCTACCACAGCATTTGCGGGCTTTATCATTCTTTGTTCATCAAATTCACCGTTTAGTTTGTAATTGTAAATCGCATGATCGCCGTATTGTTGTGTTAAATCAGGACTTTTTGTGGTCATTAATATTGGAAATTTCAAACCATCTATAGCAGCTGTATAAGTATTGATTCGTAACATAGGTCCAAAAACTTCTTTCGATTTCGGTATTTTTAAAACATCTAATAAGGGTCCGTAACCAACCGTATATTCATATCCATTTAAAAGATAGTTTTCTGAATCTATATACAATGTAAAAGTGTCTTTTTCAGATTTTCCAATCGTTGGCACTTCCGTAAAGCTCATCTTAATTTTGTAGACTTCATTTTTGAAAGCAGCATGTTTAACTTTCGCAACTTCTCCTAATTTCACCGTTGCATCTTGTGTCAACCAAGGTAAGTTCACATAGTAGAAATACACCGAATGTTGATGATTTGGCGGATTCCCAACGCGCCAATTTGTTGCCCAAACTTCATTTCCGTCATAGGTCATCTGTGAGCCAAATAGTGGCCAATCTTGATACGAACGTCTGGTTTGCATATCAATGGTTTGATTGGCTACCCAAAATCGAACAAATCCTAAAGATTCGCTGTACATAGAATTTGTAAAGCTTAGCGTTTTTAAATTTTTCCATTGTTCATAACCGCCGTGCGCCTCGATCATTTTTTCAATAATTGCTTTTGTTTCTTTGGACGCATATTTTTCCTGTCCAACGCTATTTCCGATAGCGAATACACTTATTAGTAGTGTTAAAATTAATGTTCTCATCTTTTTTGTTTTTATGATTTAAGGTCAAAATTATGGCGTACGAGCGTGTATTAAAAGCCTTTTGTTGTGAGTGACATTTAAAGATTTTAATGACATTTTCAGATGCGGTTCATGAAACTTTATTTTGCTACTTTTATGGTATGAATATTTTAAGGCGACATAAAACAGGGATTCCTAAAAAGTATGTGTACACAGTAGCATTGCTTTTTAGCGTTGCTGTCATTATTCAAGTGAGCAGTGCAGGTTTATTTTTGAGTCGCATCGTTTTATTTGGAGCTATTTATATTTTTTGGGCGGTATGTATAGATTATATCAATGCGCTTGTGCAACCATTTCAGAAGGAGAAATCGATTTTCTTTCAAGTTATAGAACGCATTATTTCATCATTCTTGCTTGTTTTGCTCAATTTAGCCGTAACGAATATTTTATATTACACCATGCTGATAAGCTTTATGAATATGACGCTTTCGGAGGCGTATCTCGATTTTGAACCGTATATTATAAAGTCAATCATCATTCGATTTTTTGATGTTATCATTATCTGTTTAATTCTTAAAATTGTATTCGCATATCAAACGTTGCAACAACAAAAACTAAAAGTGATTTCCTTGGAGAATCAATTGCATATTTCTCAATTGGAAACGCTGAGAAATCAATTAGATCCACATTTTTTGTTTAATACGCTTCATACGTTAAACACACTTATTGGGTACGATGATAAAAAAGCAAGATCCATGGTGATTAAAGTCACCAATCTATTACGTAAGATTTTAGATAAAAGAGCGCAACAACTCATTACTTTTGAAGAAGAGGTTGATTATTTTAAAAATTATTTAGAAATTGAAGAAGAACGCTTTCACGATCGCTTAGAAGTGACCGTGAATGTGGAAGATGCTACACGAGAAATTATGGTGCCTACGCTCATGTTACAACCTTTGATTGAGAATGCTTTTAAACATGGCATCGCGCAATTGGAAGGTAAAGGGACGATTGAATTGAACGCCTTTATAGAAGACAGTATGTTTATCATTAGCTTATCGAATGCTATTCCTGCAGACGAAGCATCAAGTACTGCGGTTTCGACAAATATCGGGCTTCAAAATCTCGATAGTCGATTGCAACAAGTGTATGGGGAAGAGTATACGCTTCACAGCGAAAAGACAGCACATCATTTTGTGGTCACTATAAAAATTAATCAAATCTAACAAATTATGCGATTATCTGTTTTAGTTGTTGATGACGAACCTCATGCTAGAAGACATATTAAAGCCTTGATAGCTCAAGATGCAGCTGTGGCAGTGATCCATGAATGTAAAAACGGAAAAGAAGTGCTAAATTATATAAAGCATCAAGTTCCAAGTATTATATTTTTAGATATTAACATGCCGGGAATTAGTGGTATAGAAGTAGCAGCTCAATTAAAAACAATAAATTCTGTACTCATTTTTTGTACAGCGTATGACCAATATGCGTTGAAAGCGTTTGAATTAGAAGCTTTTGATTATTTATTAAAACCTTATGAAGACGATCGTTTTTTTGAAGTGCTCAAACGCGCAAAAAATGAAATTGAAATTCGACAGCAAGCCGAGTTTAGTCAAAAATTCACTTCATTATATCAAGAATACAACAATACCATGACGCCGCATTTAACGGAGTTTATCATAAAAGACAAAGGTTTTGAGCGCAAAATACAGACTGAAGGTATTTTATATATTGAAGCGAGCACCATTTATGCAGTATTACATTTAAAAGAAAAAAAGGTACTTTACAGAGCCGCTTTAAACTTATTAGCACAACAATTGCCGAGTAATTTTATCAGAGTACATCGCTCATTCATACTCAATCAAAACTTTATAAAGCAGCATACGTATTTAAACAATAGTACCTTTATGATTACGCTTACAAATGATGATGTTATTATTTCTAGTAGAAAGTATAAAGAGTCTATTTCTGAACGGTTGAGTTAGAAGTAAGTAGATATTGGAAATGAATTATTAAATAACCTGAGTTCGATTTAAGAAATCAGTAATATAATAGCTGAGAGCACTAAAATCAATCCTTTGTCACTTCGAGCGCAGTCGAGAAGCTACAAAACGCTATTTTTTATTGAATCTCGATAGCTTCGCTAAGTATCTTCAATTAAAATATATTTTAATCTCAATAATGCCCGATTTGACATTTTAGTTAAAACGCTGAAATAAATGGTGTTAAGAGCTAATTTGTATTGAACTCACGTTAAATACTAAAAAAGCGAACTGAGAAGCTCGCTTTTTTTATATAATTTTTTCAGAAACAGTTATTCTATTGGGTCTAAAAATAAATCTTGTCCGTCATGAGCAGACATCCCTAAACGGATCAGTCCGTCAGATCGCTCTTGATAAGAAAAACGTGCGCCATCTATTCTTGTAATAAGTGTAGTTACTACAATAAGATTTCCGTTTCCATCAATATCATCTCTTTCTTCCAGTTCAAAAGTATATTCATATTCGCCGGCATCGTGTTCTAAATTATCTTCTGAGATTTCTACCATGCCATTATCTCTGAATGTATAGGTAATATTTTGTGAAGTATAATCCGTAATCTGATTTGCAGAAAATGGCGTGTAAATGTATGCCAATTTCCAGTTGCCAAGTATTAAGTTTTCTTGTACAGGTTCCGCGGGTTCCGTTGGCGGCGTTGTTGGATCAACAACTTCTACTGCCTCTTCGGCTTCTTCAACGGTTTCGTTTTCAGTGGAGCAGCTTAGTATCGCTGTGCACACAAAAATTAAAAGAACTAATTTTTTCATAATTGGTGGTTTAAATGTTACTACCAATATATGAATTTTCTTAAAATTATCACGTAAGTGTTTGAAAATAATTAACTTACCATCAAAACATGTTTTTTTACAATATTATTTTAGCTTTCGCAACAATACTTTCGCTTCTTGATACTTAAAATTATCCTCATTTTCAACACTCTTTTTCAAAGCTGTAATCGCTTTTTCTTTATCATTACTCTTTAAATGAAGTAATGCTCCATACCAATAACCTTTAGAGCTTTCATACGAATCATCAACATTGGACAGCTTTTGAAAAGCAGCAATTGCATTGTCATTTTGATTGAGTTTGTCATACGAAGCACCAAGATATAGTAAACTATATGCGTATAATTCATCTGTAGTTTCTACGGCGGCAAATTGTTCAACTGCGTCTTGATAATCTTCTTTTTTAAAAGCTAATTCACCTTTTGTAAACGTTGTTAGTTTTCCTTTTTCAATGAAAGATGGCAATGTTGACCAATCGGCATATGAATCATAGTAGGAACTATAGGATGTATTCATTTGTGAAAAGTAAATTCCGAAAAACAATACAATCACGCCAGCAATAGCAAGGTAACGGTAGTATTTTTGGATAGGTCTTACTTTCGATTGTTCACTAAAATATACTCTTTCAGCATTTCTGATATTTGCAGACAAATCTTGATATTCCTTCGAGCGAAGCTTTGATTTTAGTTTAGCTACTTCTTCACGATTTAGTTTTTCTTTAAACAGCGAATATTCATTATTGTTTCCAATTGCTTCAGAAAGTTCAATTTCAAGCCTAAATTCTTCTCGAAGCTCCGCATCTTCTTTTAATGTATCTTCAAACTTTTTCAGTTCTAAGCCCGTCATTTCACCAGTTAAATACCGTTTCATGTCTGCTAAAAGCTGTTCTGTTAATCTTGACGCCATTGTTTTATTTTTTGGTATTTGTTATCTTCTTTAATTAGATTTATGAGTTTTGTTCTACATTTAAAAACACGTTGCCTAACAGCATTTATAGAAGCATACGCATATTCAATGACGAGTTCTTCATAGGTCATTCCGTTAAAATAACCACTTAAAATTTCATTGCAGTTTTCAGAGAGTAACTCAAATTTTTCAATGTAAAAATCATACAATTGTTGTTCAATAATAAATGTGCTCAATTCCTCTTCTTTATCTACTAGGGTCAAAGTGTCCGTTTTTATTACCTTGTTTTTCAAAGTTTTTAACCAAATATTTTTACAAACCACAAATAAATAGGCTTCAAACGATTTTATTTCAGACTTTTTTTCTTTTTGCGTGACAATAATATACATCAATCCATCATGGAAAACATCGGAGGCATCTTGAGAATCGCCTCTGTTTTTCATGACATACGACTTGATTTTCGGGAATAAATGGTTATAAATCTCCTTTATAACACGTTCATTCCCAGTGATAAGCGCATCAATAAATCTTTCACTATCTTTCATGTATCTAATATGATTAAAAATATTGGGTAATGTTTCAGTGTTTTTATCCCCTTCATATAAACGCAAAAATTAAATATTATGAGAAATATACAAAAACTTATTGCATTTGTATTTTTAGTAGGTGTAAGTTCCTGTGCTTCGGATGATATACTAGAAGTTTCAACCAATGAAAATCTATCAAAAAATAATACTCCTGAAAACACCACTAGTAAATCAAATTTTTTTCCAACGTATTCAGATACGCAATTAGTGGTACAATATAAAAACGGAACATCAGATCCTGAAAAAAACAATATTAGAGCGTTTAATGGCGTAACCAATTATGAAGTATGTCATTGTACAAATAAAGATATTGAACTTTGGTCCTTTGGTGGTGTGATAGATGTGGAACCAAAAAGGCGCGTGATCAAAGGTCAAATTGATCCAGAAAGTACTACTGGACTTTTGGAGGTCGATTATGAATTTGTTTTTGGATTGGATTTAGACAGTCCTTACCTCGGAACTGATCTTGATACAGGATATATTCCATATATAAAAGATGGAAATTCTGGTATTACTATTGCCATCGTGGATACAGGAATCGCTACCGGATTGACGGTTTTCAATACTGGATCTGAAGCAAATATATTTTTATACGACGCAGACGGAACAGCTGTTGGCGATGAAAAATCGGGTTGGGATTTTGTCAGTGAAGATGCAAATGCGTATGATGATGATGTTGGAAAACACGGAAGTATTATTGCAGATATGATTACCAATACACTCACAGCAAATGCAATACCGCATCAAATATTACCCGTAAAAGTTTCTGATGCCACAGGAGCTGCAAGTTACTTCAATTTCCTTTGTGGAACGCTGTATGCCGCAGAAAGAGCTGATATTGTGAGTATAAGTATGGGTTGGTATGATGATGGATTTGAAGAAGATATAAGTGCTATTTTTTCTAATATCATAGAAGCTAATAGCGATGTAATTATGATTACATCGGCAGGGAATTTAGGAAGTAATAATGACATGTTAAACCATTTTCCCTCTTCTTATGAACACGAAAATGTCATTGCTGTAGCTTCTGCAAATGATGCACTTTCCAAAATATCTAGTTTTTCCAATTATGGCGCTACAAGTGTAGATTATTTTGCCAAAGGTGAAGGAATTCCTTTTTATGACGTATTTGTGCAAGGAACTTCGTTTGCAGCACCGCAAGTTACGATTGAAGTAGCAAATATATTTGATGAATTAGGTGTCTTAACTCCAGAAGTTTTAAAAGATGAATTAAATATAAGAGGAATACCAGTATTGACAGATTTTACCTTGCTTGGAGGTGAATACCGAAATACGTTCAACAATAAAGTGATTATTCCATTCGATTAAAAATTAATGTTTATTTTAGAGGGGAAATGACTTCCTCTAAAAAAATGATACTTGTATTTTTTAGTTGCATCCAAAGTATTGGATTTGCGCAAAACGATCTCTTGTCCATAATTGATAGTATCAATGCGATAGACAAAGTTGAGGATCGGGTGCGTGCATTTGAACAAGTCGCCACACAATCTGATACTACAAAAAACACAGCAACCCTAGGAGCACTTTTTCATGAAACCGGTCGAAGTTATTACAAGGCAGAAAATTATAAAAAAGCATTGTATTATTTGACAAAAGCCATTGAGATCAAAAAACAATTCTCAGATAAAACTTCATTGAATAAAAGCTTGTTTTTAAAAGCATATATCTATAGAAATCAAGAAAAAATACCGCAAGCATACAAATTGTCTATAGAAATCATTAGTGCGTATCAAAGCGATAAATATACCTGTGATGCCTATTGGATGCTAGCAGAATTTGAAGCTGATACGGGAGATTTTTACAAGGCACTTGCTTATTTGAATGAAGCTTTGTCTAATAAAGAATTTAGTAGCAATCCGAAGTTCAAGAGTCAATTATCAGGAATGATTATTCAAACCTATGGAGCCATATATTCAAGTGTTACGGGTATAGAAACCAACAAAGTTGATTTTGATATCATTCAATTACATCAAAAAATTATAGAAGAAAATATAAAAATTGTAGCCGAGAATCAATACAACCTTGCATCGATTTACAATAATTTAGCCATTGTGTATGATTGTTTTGGTAAACTAAATGAAGCATTAGCATTTCAACAAAAAGCACAAGCTATTTACAAAGAATTGGAAGATACGGGCTACGAGCTAGATGTGGTGTTAAACATCGGTGTTATTTATTCTAGGCAACAAAAGCATCAATTAGCCAATCAATATTATCAACGTGTCATACATCAATCTACCGAGATTGGTCAAATTGCAAATGCTTATAATAGTATCGGATATTATTCAAATACGTCAATAGCAAAAGAAAAAATACCATATTTAGAAAAAGCAATCTTAGTTGTTTTAGAACGAGAAAATACACTGTCAGCATTTCAATTGCCAACATTAGCTGAAATAAAACAATCTGAATACGAGCAAGATGTGTTGATATACTTGATTGATTTGGCAGCTCATTGCGTACAAGCATACAAACAGGAAAACGATACATCATATCTTGTAAAAGCAAAAAAAACAGTTACGCTTATTGACCAATTAGTGTCTTTAATTCGGTATGAAACGGATACGGAAGCTTCTAAATTATTTTGGATTGAAAAAGGAGTGAATACCTATATGTTAGCCGTAGAAATTTGTTATTTATTGGATGATCCTGCGAATGCTTTCTATTTTATGGAAAAGAATAAAGCATTGTTGCTGCAAGAAAATATTAAAACGCTACAAACAAAATTAGCATTTGATATTCCAACTAAATTGCTAGAACGCGAATACGAACTCCATTATGAGGTATTAAGCTTGGAGGAACAATTTCAGCAACAAATTGAAAACGAAAAAGTTAAAGAAGATTATAGCTTAAAAAACAAAGAATATCAAACATTCATGGATTCCATGCAACGTGTGTATCCTGAATATATTAAAACAAAACAAAAAGTTGCGATTACCTCATTACAAACGATTATTGAAGAATTTACAACGAAAGAAACGGCTTTTGTTGAATACATTTTACATGAAACCGATGGTTACGGAATTTACTACGATTCAGGAACGCCCATTTTCTTTAAAATTTCTGAGGTTGTTACATTTCAAGAACAATTAAAAATTTTAGAATCATGGATGACAAAACGCGTGATGAATGCTTCTGAATTAAAAACATACCAAGAAGTTGGATTCGCTATTTTTCAACAATTATTTCCGTTTGAAAATGCCGCGGAACGGTTGCAGAATAAAAAACTCACCATTATTCCCGATGAAGCATTGCAATACATTCCGTTTGAACTCTTACCTACGCGACCAAGCGGAACACTTTCTGAAATGTATTTAGTGAATACGGTTGAAACCTCGTATGTGCAATCCTTTTCACTATTTCAGCAAATCCAACAAAAGCAAAATGCGCCCACACAAAAACTCTTGGCTATGGCACCGTACGAGTTTGAGAATGCCAGCTTACCAACATTGACAGGGACAGAAAAAGTATTGGAATTTTTGTCCAAATATGATGGAGCCAAATTGTTAACCAAAACAGCAGCTTCCAAGGCAAACTTTTTAAAGTTTCGAAACGATTTTGAAATCATCCACCTCAATACACATGCTGGTTTAGACAGTATTTCACAAACACCTTGGATTGCGTTCAACGAAGAAAAAATGTCACTTAATGAACTCTTCGGACTGGAAAATCAGGCAGATTTGGTGATTTTGGACGCATGCAAAACCGACGATGGAACCAATCTTTCGGGAGAAGGACGCATCAACTTATCCAGAGGGTTTTTCTACAACGGAACACAAAGTGTATTGGCTTCGCAGTGGAATGTAAATGAGCAAGCTGGAAATGAAATATTACAAGAATTCTACTTAGAACTCGAAAAAGGAACGACCAAATCCAAAGCATTGCAATTGGCAAAAATAGCCTATCTACAACAACACGATCGCGAGCAAAACATTCCGTATTATTGGGCAGCTTTTACACTAACTGGAAGTACAAATTCCTTGACGCTTCAACCAAACCAAAACTATGCATTCATCGTTATTGGAATTACAATTTTAGTATTCTTGTTACTATTTTTCTATTACCGCAAGAAAATTTCAGCGTAAGCGAAAAACTTCTAAAACAACATTCTATATTTTAAATGCTACAAATTTGTATGCTTTTCATTTTTTATTGGGTAATGATTCTCAGAAAACGCACCATATACATATAATCATTGAAGCTATATGTATAATAGATACAAACTTCAGACCACTGAAAAAGTATCACAATTTTTGCGTTGATTATGCATATAAAAAAAGGCTTTCTGTAACAGGAAAGCCTTTTGAATTTAAAAATAGCAAAAGCATTTCATAAATAATGTATACTTTTATGCGACAAACACATTACGAAGTATATCAATGAAGATACTCATCACGGGAATTGCGGGTTTTATAGGATCGCATGTAGCAGAACATTTGCATAATTTAGGTCATGAAGTTGTTGGAATCGATAATTTTTCAGATTACTATCCTGTCGATTTAAAAAATAAAAACGCTGCGGTTCTCAAAGCCAAAGGAATTGAAATTTTAGCAGCAGATTTGCGCAATGTTACTTCCATTAGCAAATTGCCCGAAAGTATCCACTATATTTTTCACTTTGCCGCGCAACCAGGAATCGCCGCGACTTCAACCTTTGAAGATTACTTAACGAATAATGTGATTGCAACGCAAAATTTACTCACGTACGCATTAGCACAAACCTCATTACAATTATTTGTCAACATTGGCACTTCGTCTATTTATGGCTTAAATGCTACGTTTGCAGAAACGGTGGCGCCAAAACCAGCGTCGCATTATGGCGTGACCAAATTAGCCGCTGAACAATTGGTGTTGTGCAATTCACGATTGAACAAACTCAACGGATGTTCCTTACGTTTATATTCGGTATACGGTTCGCGAGAACGTCCAGACAAGCTTTTTACAAAACTCTTAGATTGCGGATTGAACAACAAAATCTTTCCTTTATTTGAAGGCAGTTTGAATCACCTCAGAAGTTTTACGCACGTAAGCGACATTGTCCAAGGAATTACAAGCGTTATTGGTAAAGAAGAAGTATGCAATGGTGAAATTTTCAATATTGGAACGGAAGCCGAATACACTACACAAGAAGGCGTGGAAGCGGTTGAAAAACTACTAAATACTACGATAAAATTTAACATGTTGCCACCACGTTCGGGCGATCAACAACGAACCAAAGCAAACATTGACAAAGCTAGAAAACTCTTAAACTACAATCCGACAGTGACGTTGGAAGAAGGTGTTGCCGAGCAATTGGAATGGTTTCGAAACTTATAATTCAATTTGATGATGTATCAATTTGAAAATGTGTGAATTTGGTAACTTCCGATTTTAAACTTCAATTTTTAATCTTTTAATCTTTGAATCCTTGTAATCATTACCAAACCGTACTTTTTTTACGTAAAAACCATAGTCAGTGTCATGGTCGAATTTATAACTTACTGATTATTAACTTTTTTAACAACTATACTTATGAAAAAAAAGAATTTAAGCAGTTTAAGCCTTAACAAGAAATTAGTATCAAATTTAAACGAAACAGTTGGTGGAGTAGCAGGAAGCGGTAACATGTTGTGTGTAACTAACGGATGCCCAACAAACACATTAATTGCTGCATGTTCAAATCACATGTGTGATTCAAGATTAGGCGGATGTCCATCTTACTATTATTGTCCTCCACATGATGCAGCACCAATGGATCCAACGCCAATGGATCCGATGCCAGTTAATAATAATGATACGATGTAAATAAAAAGGCAATTTATACTTATTAAAATGATCTTCTGACGATGACTGTCTGAAGATCGTTTTTTTTGTTCGAAGTTTGCTTCAGTATTTTAATGATTTACAAATGTCACATCGATTTCTATTATTGAAATCAAAATATATTTTTATTGAAAATACCTAGCGAAGCTAACTGAAAGAATTTTGTATCGAGAAGTATTTAACAATTTACTAATTTGACAATTTGACAATTTGACGATGTATCAATTTGAAAATTTGAAAATGTGCTAATTTTCAACTTCAACTTAAATTTTTTGAATCTTTTAATTCTTCAATCTTTGAATCTTTGAATTTTTGAATCATTGAATCATTGAATCATTGAATCTTTTCCACCAAATACATTTCCGTTCGTAAACGATCTTTATAGGCTTTATTAGTTTCGTCAATCGGATTCAAATCAAAGGTTTCTTGATAGGTAATTGTATACTTTGGGAACGCTTTTTCGAGTCCTTCTTTTCCATCAATCATCACCAAAATTTTAAAAGTATCTTCTTTGGGAATTTCCAAATCGTGACTGTGAACGAGTGGAATTTTTCCACCATAATCCCAAACCAATTCAGGCGATTGAATATTGAACATGTATACAGGAATTTTTTCTACTTCCGCTTTGCGCGATATGTCTTGGAGCGAGTTGTAGTTTGAATTGTCTAAAAAAGCATTCGCTAACGGAAAACCAAACGTGATGATCGCCATTAAAAACACAATGATGAGGTAAAATGAACGCTGAATTTCTTTTTGGAAGAGATATTTTAAGATAAAAAATCCAATTGGAACCAAAATCAACGAAGTTAAGATGAATCGGAAGTAAAATCCTGATAAGCTATCTTTTAAGAAAATAGATCCAACAATTGGGAACACCAATCCAATCAAACCTACAATTCCAAAATTGAAGTATACAGGAACATTTTCAAACTTGTTCTTATTCGTTTTAAACGTTCGAAACATATATTCGATGTAAAAACTTGTCGTGTACGCTAACGGAATTAAGACAGGTAATAAATAGCGCGATTTCTTTTCCGGAATGATTGATAATAAAATCACCGCAGCTAGTGTCCACAATAAACTAAATTTGTATGCTTTCAAATTCGCAACTCTCGATTTTAAATAGGGATATAATAAACTGACAAACGCAACCACTGTCCAAATTCCCGATTGTACAAAGAAGCTCCAATAATAGTAAAACGGACGCACATTACGATCTTGCCAAGCGGTTGTTTCTTTCTCAGCAATAGCAGTTGCCGTTTCGGTATCCATCTCATAAATATACAATGCCCACCATGATGATAAAATTGCTGTAACAATTATTAAACCTAACAATGGCAACCATTTTTTCTTAAAATCTGTGTATTTATACACGATGCTATACGCGATGATAAACGGTAAAAACAAGGCAAAATGTGATACAGGGCCTTTGCTCATAAACGACAAGCCAATAAAAGTTCCTGCAAGCAACGAGTTACGCCATATATGTTCTGCGGAAGCGAAAAAATGAAATATATAATAAATGCCAACGAGCATAAAACCGTGCGCAAAAATATCCCAAGTTCCGTTGCGTCCTGCAAAAATGATATAAAACGAAGTCGCTAAAATCAAACTGCTAATAAACGCATGTTGTTTGTTCTTTAAAAAGTGACTTCCAAATCGATACGAACACAATACTAAAACTAGCGTAATTATCGCTGAAGGAATTCGCAAGGCTGCCAAACTTTTAAAACCGAATGCCATTCCAGAAATGGCGGCGAGCCAAGTTGGTAAGGGTGGTTTTTCATACCGAGCTTCGCCGTTCATGGTGGTCAGTAACCAATTTCCATCGGTCACCATTTCGCGGGCTGTGATGAAGTTACGAGCTTCCATGATATTTGGATATAATACATCAAGATTTACAAAAAATAGTGCAAAACATACGATGACTAAGATCCAAATGTAATTTTTTTCGTGTATAAAATTCATGACTGATTTCTTAAGAGCATTATATTTCTAATGTATGTAACCATTCCAAATACATGACCTGCAATTAAAATGGGGTCTTTTCTAAAAATGGCATACGTAAATATCAAACTTGAACCGAGCAAACTCAACATCCAAAAACCAAATGGCAAACTAGATTGTTTTTGTTTTTCAGAATAGATCCATTGATATACAAAGCGTAAGGTAAAAATAATTTGTGCTACAACGCCCAAAATCAATAACCAATCAGGAATAGCTTCACTGTTCAGTAAATTATCAACATCTTGTTTATTGTTGTTATATCCAATGGTGATAATGATTAGAGGAAATATTAAAATAAAGATTCGAATGAATTGGTGCATTTTGCGCCATTCACCTTGTAATTGCATGTTTCTGATGTAAATAAAATACGTCAATACTTGTCCAAGCATAATGGCAAAATCGTTTCGTAAATAGCCGTAAATAAAGAGGAGGAAAGAAGCAATTAAACTAAGTTTCCAAAATAATGCTGGTGTTAATACTTTTTTATTCTTTTCAGAGATGATCCATTGTAATAAGGTTCTACCCGAAAATAATAATTGCGCAAGTGCGCCAATTGCAAAAACATACCAAGAAGTCATCATCCTTTCTTAGCAATAGAATAATTGATGTACTTTTTCTTCATCCAAACGTACGCAAAGCAATCCATTAATGGACCCAATAAACGATTCCATAAACCAAATTTTGCTTCTCCAGCAATTCTAGGAAAATGTTGTACGGGAACTTGTTTTACTTTTCCTTCTTGCAATAAAATCATCGCAGGTAAAAAACGGTGCAATCCTTTAAACATCGGAATGCGTTTTGCATAGGCTGTTTTGATAATTTTTAACGGACAACCTGTATCGTCCATTCCATCGCTCGTAAATGTTCTACGAATGCCATTCGCAATTTTGGAAGACATATTTTTTACAAACGAATCTTTTCGGTTGGCACGAACGCCAGTTACCAAATCGTATTCTCCAATATGTTCTAATAGTAAATCAAAGTCAGCAGGTGCGGTTTGCAAATCGGAATCAATATACCCAACTAAACTGGTCGTAGTTTCGTCAAATCCTGCTTTAATAGCAGCACTCAAACCACGATTTTCCGCAAAAGTAATGAAATTAAAAATGTCGCTATTTGCACAGATTTTTTCAATTAATTCCTGACTTTTATCTTTAGAGCCATCATTTACAAACAAAACGAATACAGGGATTTTTGCAGCTTGCGCGTATGCAGCCAACTCTTTTTCAACTCTTTCTAAATTATCTTCCTCATTATATACAGGAACGACGATGGTAAGTTTTGTATCCATTTACTAAGACTTTGTTTCTAAAAATACCTTAAAAATATGCGCCAAAGTTATTGTTTTTTTGCAATATGGACTGTGATATGTGTTTTTTAGTTGAGAAAAAATGAAATAGGTTGTGTGATGGATTATGAATGTTACTATTCTTTTGTGGTTTTTTTTTTGGAATATTAGCTATTTTTTGGAGAATAGTTGAAAAAAGTGTGACGTATTACAAATAGGTTATTGTAGTTTTTCCTACTTTTGGATTAAATAAAATTCTTTAGATTTGTAGAAAACAGATGTGGTATAATGAATATATGTTTATTATACCTTCGTTGGGCACAATATGACAAAAACTTTGAGACAAATATTAATAATCGGAATTCTGACATTATTTGTGTCTGAAACTGGGTTTGGTCAATCAATCGAAAAATTTATTGACAAAACAATCGAGGTTGACAGTCTGAATGTTCCTCTTGACTCAAAACAACCATACTTTCCGAGAGAATTATTTCCAGAGGTTGAAATGGATTGGATTAAAACAGATAGTACAACGAGAATAGAAACGAAAGCTAAAGAAGGAACCTATGACGAATTTGTGGTAAACTGGTATTCAAAACATCTTTACGCAATGAAAGAACCATTGCTTTTCAATAGAAAAATTGAAAAAGAAGTTTACAGGTTTACTTGGTTGAGAACATTTCACAAACCAATGACTTTTAGAATTGAAAAGTGGAATGACAGATATATTCTATATTGGAAAGTGCTTGATGGAGCTGGTGGTTATGAACCAGGAAATTTAGAGATTGAAAGGCTTAAAATCATAACGGAAAAAGAATGGTCTGAATTTACAAAACTTGTAGATAAAGCTAACTTTTGGAAAATGGAATTAGGTCGTGGCTCAATTGGGAATGATGGCTCTGAATGGATTTTAGAAGGAGTGAATAAAGAAAAATATAGAGTTGCAACAGTTTGGACACCGAGAAAAGGAAATTTTTATGAGGCTTGTGATTTCCTCATTTCTTTGTCTAATATGAAAATAAGTGAAAGAGAAAAATATTAAAAAAATACTGTGCCCAACAATGGCTATAAGTAATTGCTTGTTCTCGCCTACTTCTGAAAATCCTCGCGGATTTTCAGTTTGGTGTGTACTTGCAAAGTTAAGTACTAAACCACGCAACTACTCATAGCCGAGACCGTTACATGCTATTAAAAGAAAAAAATGAAGACAGCCATTCCAATAAATAAAAAGTTATTTGAAATTTATATTCTCTTCACAAGAGAACCGTTTGTGCAATACTTTACAAGAGAATTAGAATTTTATTCAAATGGGAATGGTGGATTAATAGGACTAATTAGTCTTGATTTAACAGATGATGACTTCTACGGTTGTATATTATCCAGAGATAAATCAAAACAGTATCGTGCAGAAATAATTGAAGCAAGTATTCCAACAATCGAAGAAGCAAGAAAATGGATTGATGAAAAAATGAGCAGTAACTCAATAGTTCATCACGACAACAGTTCAGAATATTTTGATTTATTCAAAGAATTAAATAAAGATGATAAGCAACATCCACACTACAAATTGTTAAATGAAAGCATTGCACTTCTATCTGCCAAAAGTGTAGTAAAAGAAGTTTCATATCATTATAAAGATATTGACGGGAACTTTATAGACCAATTTCAATCGCTAAATGGTTTTGACTCAAGAGTGTGGGAATTATTTTTATTCTGCTTTTTTAGAGAACAATTTTTTTCATTTAAGAGAAACTACAATGCACCAGATTATCTAATAGAAAAATTAAATCATGAGATTGCTGTTGAAGCGGTAATTATCAGCAGGAAAACTGAATTAACAAAGGAGATTCAACATAAAACAGAAGAACAGATAAAGGAACTTTTGAGCAATAATGTGCCATTACTTTTTGGGAATGCCTTGTTTGACAAGATGAAAAAGAAGTATTGGGAAAAAGAGCATGTAAAAGGTAAACCGTTTGTAATTGCTATTGCTGATTTTCATGATAGTATGTCGATGACTTGGACATATAATGCTTTGTTAGACTACTTGTATGGTTACAGATATGAACATTCTTTTGATGAAGACGGAATCATAGTAGTAAAGCCAATTAAGATTGAAGACTACACTAAACCAAATGGAACTAAAATACCAAGTGGTTTCTTTTTTCAACCAAATTCAGAGAATGTTAGTGCAATAATATTTTCTACTTGCGGAACTTTATCCAAATTTAATAGAATGGGAAAACAGGCAGGATTTGGTACTGACAAGAATACTTTGATTAGGCATGGTACATATTACAATCATAAACCAAATGCAGATAAACCAAACTTTGTAGTATACCAAGTAAGTGAAGAAACGAATGAAACATGGTCAGAAGGAGTTGCGATTTATCATAATCCTAATGCTTTAATTCCATTAGACCCAAATTTATTTGATGAAAGAGTAGCTCAAAGTTTTTTTGACGTAGAAGATAATTTAATCCACAGCGTAATGCCTGAAATATTTCCGTATAACTCTTTTACTCAAAATCTGATTACGGTAGAAGATAAAGAAGAAAAAAAGAAAAACAGCATGTAACATTGCATACAACGTCCATGCCCAGCAAAAGCTGGTCACGGCGTGTATGCGAGACCGTTACCACACATTACTCAACTAGCTTAAAAATTATACGAAATGAATAAGTCCAG
>CAYGPQ010000063.1:0-26084 GCA_964351775.1 uncultured Kordia sp.
CGGCTTTAGAACCTTTAAACATTTTTATATTTTCTATGTTCAAAAACATATGAAAACTGACTTTCCAAGCACAGTTTCATACAATAGGTTTACCGAACTTATGCAACAGAATTTGATGCCAATGACACTGTTCTTAAAGACATGTTGTTTGGGAAATTGTACAGGAATTTCTTTTATAGATTCTACACCAGTTAGGGTTTGTAAATCTAAAAGAATAAGCCGTAATAAAGTATTTAAAGGTATTGCTACCACGGGGAAATCTACAATGGGTTGGTTTCATGGATTTAAACTTCATATCATTATAAACGACAAAGGAGAGATTCTAAATTTTACCATTACCCAAGCCAATGTCGATGATAGAACACCTTTAAAAGAGGAGCGATTCCTAGATAAAATATATGGCAAATTATTTGCTGACAAGGGTTATATAGGAAAAGAACTTATGCAACTGCTCTTTGTGGATGGAGTTCATTTAATTACTTCAATTAAGAATAATATGAAGAATTCTCTAATGTCTATGAGTGACAAAATATTACTTAGAAAACGTTCAATAATTGAAACTGTTAATGATGAACTTAAAAACATCTGTCAAATAGAACATTCAAGACATAGAAGCTTTGTAAATTTCTTATCAAACATCATCGCAGGGCTTATTGCATATAGCTTTTTACCCAAAAAACCATCTATTAAATATCAATCAATTAACTCAGATCAACTTGTTGCTTTTTAATCGAACTCAGGTTATAATGTCGTTTCCCGAACGCAACGTTCCATCAGGATGTTTTTTAGTATTCCCGTACGAATCAAAAAGATAACTGTTCCCATTGCTCGATCTTCCTTTTTCCGTTGGCGGTTTGGAGTAGCCACCACGATTCAAATATTGTCGGGATTTCATGTATAACTCCATTTGTCCGCGCGTTAGGAAAAAGCCTAGAAAGAAATCGACTCCTATCGTACTCAGTTTTCGATCATCTTTTGCATCCCAACAATTTTCATACGGAATCACATCAATAGCAAAACTAATTTGTGGTTGATAACTTCGTAAAGCAACTTCAAACGTACGATCCAACACGATTCGCGCTGTATTTGTTGGATAGATTGCTGTTTCTTCATGCCAATAATGCGAATGATAATCGCGCAAACGCAACAATAATAAAAGAATGTGATTGATTTCCTTGATATCTTGTGGCGTTACAAAACGTATATTTTTCCCTTTCGGAGCATTCCAAAAGAATACTTTTAATTCAGAATATGTACGATCTGTGACACCTTTCATTTTTAGGTTTAAATCATCAAAATGGATTTGTTTCTTTCGGTTTTCGGATTCAGAGTGTGATGGAAAGAATATGTCTCTAAGTTCCGAAAAATCTTGCGCTTGATCTTTTCGTTGAATCGTTTTAATAAAATTACTCGTACGATTGTATGCCAAGTTATAAAATACGGCAAGTTCTCCATATTTTATAAAGTTCAGGAACGGAACGTCGCTGATTTGCTTTTACTTTTGTTGTATGCTTTTGATATTTCATGACAGCTTTTGTTTTAGGTATTTGCGTTTCTTTTATTTTCTTCCACTATTTCATGTAACAAAATCCGTAGATCCGTTTCCATATTCTTTTTTTCAATATGTTTTAAAGTGTCGTATCCTAACTTATGATTCCCATTGGTACATTTTCGGAGTGTACGTTTGCTTCCGCAATAGCAACCATCCTTATTCGTTAGTTTTTCCCCTTTGTGATATTGATAAAGAGTTTTAGCAATCAACTCTCGATCTTCTATTTTTAAGAGTGTTTGATACGTTTCTAGCGTAGCATCTGTATGCGAAAACTCTCCGTTGATATACTCTTTGTGAAGTTCATAATACGAGTTGTTTTGGAAATAAGGAATCACAATATGCTTTACAAACTGCAACAGCGTTTTTACTTTCGTTTTTAAAAGTATCTCCTGTATTCTTGGCGTTGTAAAGCAACAATTTCCTAAGTCTGTATAAATATGTCTGTCTAATTTCTGTGGAATACGCTCTCCAATTTCATACACCCTTGGAAAACTTATATTCCAAGGGTTTATGTCTATGGATACTGTATAGAA
The DNA here is from genome assembly GCA_964351775.1 of uncultured Kordia sp. GTDB lineage: Bacteria > Bacteroidota > Bacteroidia > Flavobacteriales > Flavobacteriaceae > Kordia. The sequence goes on from CAYGPQ010000063.1 coordinate 2,086, forward strand.
ATCATTCGGATTGACTTCTATTATTCCAGTAAACACATTTTTTTGAACATCAAAATGTAATGTTGGAAAAGTTGCTAAAACTTCCTGTATTTGTTTCTTAATTTGCATGGTGTTTTGGTGGTATATAAGCGGTTTTTAAAGTGTCAGACATTTGCTTTTTTTGACTTTTTTCGTCAACATCATCGCCTTTTGGAAAACGATCTCCAAATTGCTTATCTCTTAAATATTCAGATGCTTTCTTGAAGTTTTTCTCATCTTTTGCTTTATCACAATCATTTAACAAGTTTTTTAACTGAGTTAGAAAATCACTCTTTCTTGTGTCAGAGTAATCAGCAAACACGTTTTCTCCTTTTGGTGTTGTTGGACGTAAGCATTTGAATCCGTTATAGGAAGAAAGTGAATTGTACATGCTTCTAATCGTTTCTCTGAATGCTTCATCATCGTTGTCATACTCTTTGTAATGATTTACCACTAAAATGGTAAGCGCAAAACCAGAAGGTAAGTTTAGGTTTGAGTTTTTATCCTTCCGAAAATCCTTCCATGCTTTGAGGTAACGCACCAAACGCTTGATTTGTTTGCTTGCGTTTTTTTGAAACCATTCTGTAAACTCAACAGGATCACTATTTATCCAACCTTCGGAACGATGCGCTAGTTGTGGTGTATTTCCGTTTTTATAATAAATAGGAAGATCAATATGATGTCCGTCAGCGAAAATTACACGGACACAGGTATTTTTTCGTTGCGTTTCCTTTACCGTATGTGTATTTACAGCTTCGTACACCCAATTGTGCCATGTGTCTATGTTTTCTCTGTTATTTTCGCCTGCTTTTTCATAAAAATAGACACCATCATCCAAATCATATTTTCGGAATTCTACGCCATCTTTTATTTCTACTATTGGATTTACAGTCGTATCCATTTCAAATGAACCTTGCCCTGCAAATGTTGGTTGTAGTCTATCCGATTTATTTTCTGAAAACCATTTTTCTATTTTTTCACGAAGTGATTTTCTACTTCCTAGTAGATCATCTTTTCTTTTTCCTGTCAGCTTGATTTTGTCATAAAATACATTGTATTCTTTGTGTAATGTTGCCATATTTTTTATTGTTTTAAAGTTTAAAAAGGATGTGATATATCTGTACTTGTTCGTTTGAGATTTAAAAAGTTTCCTCTGGTTGGAAATGGTTGTCGGTCTGTGTAATAGTTTCCACTTAAAAAATAGTCTCCTTTTTGTTTTGTGATTTTAGTAATGCACGTTCCGTTGTGTTTGTCCAATAGTTCATTTCCATTATTGATATAGTGATATATTAGCCTGTAATGTGAATTGTCATTCGTTTTGGAGATTAAACAAGATTCATTGTAAGAACTTGATGATTTTTTTCCATGATGCGTATAGAAAGCATTCACATGAATATTACTAGCCGTTTGCGTGATGATGATTTTTACATCAATTAAGATGATTTTCTTTTCGCAGTTTTCTTCTTTTTCGATGATGAAGCATTCTTGTTTCCCTTCATACGTTCCCGAGAAATTTTCTATAGAAAGCATCCATAAGAAAGGCGGATATTTCCACCAATACAGATCAATGATTTTAACAAGAACCACTAAAATGGTTAGTCCTATAATAGCATAGGCACAAACGAAGGCTTGAATTAGAAAAATGACCATTAAAGACAAGCCAATAATGAATAGGATTGCCCACGAATGGTAATTGATAAAGTAGTTTGTTTTCATATTTATTTTAGTATTGAGGTTTTAGTAATGAGTATTGAGATTAAAAAAAATCAATACTTCAGAAATCTAAAATCGTTAATCTTCAATCAAAAATTGACGTTGTGAATACCTTCCAAATTGAGATCAGTCACAACGTGTATTCAAAATGTACTACGAAAAATATAGTTGTGAATACCTTCCAAATTGAGATCAGTCACAACTTGATTCTAAGTGATTCAATAGTGAGCCCCGTTATGAATATCAACCAAACTGTGATGAGTCATAACTATATAGTTTTACTATTTTAATATGGATTTTCGGGAAGTTGTGAGCGAATGCTTTTTAAAGCCATATCACGTATGTTTTCCCACTCCGTATGATCTTTCGGTTCTAACTCAAACTTATTTTCTAAGGTTTTCTTTAATGAATCCAATTTCTTAGGTAGATGAATTGATATGCCTTGATAGTTTTGAAAGACACCTTCCATTTGTTTTAGTTCAAAAGGAGGAATCGCTACCGAAATATGCTCTTTACTTTGTCCCCAAACATTTCCCATTTCAATAAGACACATTTTAGAGTTATAGAAATGTTCTGAAACCATGAAAAAGACCAAAGCATCTTCATTTAAACGGTCTTCCGTATCTTGTAAGCGACTGCTACCTAAAGATGTTCCATAACCTTCTATGGAAGAACAAAAAATCATGTCAGATGAAATTCCGATCGCTTGTAATATTTGTATAAAATCTGTAACAATTTCTGCATCTTCTTCGGCATGACTGATAAAAATTTTCTGCAATTTTTTAACTGTATCATTTATTTTGACAGTATTTTTACTCAAGAAAGCAGCTACTGATAAATTTAGACTCTTAGCTATTTTTATTACAGTTTCATCATTACTATCCCATAACAATTCTTTTAGTTCTTCTTCTGTATATGTTTTAGACTGTATACAATCAATACCAAACTCTTTAAAAGTTCTTTTTATTCTTGCTTCTTTGTATGTTGTTTGTATGGAAAAATAAATATCCTCTATTAACTTTCCTTTTTCTATTGGATTCATGTATTCTGTATTTTATAAATTAGTGTCTGTTGTTAAAGCATTTTTTCAATTGCCAAATTTTTATAATATTCGCCCAACGGCGTTAATCGGCATTCTTTATTTTGTGCAGCAGCTTCGTCTAGTGAGTCAACTTCAATAGGCATTAACAAACCGTTTGCATGGTATTTTCGGAAATCAGCCATCATAGTTAGCATTGCTTCATTTTTCCCACCAAGACTTACCAAATGATTTTCAGACAGGTATTTTCCTGTTGTTTCTCCATTAAAATAGATGGGAAGCTTTCGTAATGTTTCTAAAGGAATTTTTGGTTGGCAATCGCGTAGCGAAATCATGTGCGACACATGTGATTTGAATACAGGACGTTGTTTCCATGCGTTTAATAAGATGTCAGCATAGTAATACATTCCCGAAAGGTTTATTTTTCCTCTGATATCCGCAGCACCGCCTAACATAGCATTGTATATGATGCTTGTAAATACGCCGCTACCATTTTTTTCATACGAATACTGCTTGTCTCCCGCAGCTGCCAAAATGGAAACACCTTCCCGTAAAATGATTTTTCGTTCGCTTAAATCTATATTGTTTCCGCCAGCATGACAACAATCTAAAATAATGATGACTTCATCTGCTTCGGAATTATTAGCTAATGCGACAACTTCCATTAGACTGACACCTTCATCATCGGGTTGATGATCTTGCGTAACTAAATAAGTTCCAGCTTCCGTAGTTGCGCCATGTCCAGAAAAATAGAACAAGGCTGTTCCTTTACCGTGATTGAATAGTTTTTTGATTTGTGCTTTTAATGTACCTCGCGTTACTTCTATTTCATTAGATAGTAACATTTTACACGCAAAATTTTTATCACCATTTTCATGGTTTTCAAATACTTCTTGCATGCGCAACGCGTCATTTATACAACCTTTTAGTGGAATTCTGGGATAATCATTTATCCCGACAAGTAATGCTCTTCTCATTTTTATAATTTTTATGTGAATAATGATTACAAAGTTGAGAGAATTAGGCATGTCAAAACAGCACACTATTGTAGAGAAAAAAACTCCACAAAATTGAGGAGTTTTTTAGTTGTGAGGTTTTAGTAATGCGTATTGAAATGTTACATTTTTAAATCTTTGAAATCAAAAATTGATGTTGTGAATGCCTTTCAAATTGAGATCAATCACAACATCTAACAAAAACAACAGATTTCTATGATAGTTGTGAATGCCTTTCAAATTGAGATCAATCACAACTCACAATTATGGACTTGCATTCGATGTGGTGTTGTGAATACCTTTCAAATTGAGATCAGTCACAACCAAAGACGTTCGCCACTAGACCATGTTCAAGTTGTGAATACCTTTCAAATTGAGATCAGTCACAGCGTGTTAGTTTTTTAGATTTTAGTAATGAGTATTGAGGTTAAAAATTCAACACTTCAGAAATCTAAAATCGTTAATCTTCAATCAAAAATTGACGTTGTGAATACCTTTCAAATTGGGATCAGTCACAACCAAAAGAAACTAAATTACTATGGGATAAATGTTGTGAATACCTTTCAAATTGGGATCAGTCACAACCGGAAGGTTGGGCGCAATCATGGATCGCTTGTTGTGAATACCTTCCAAATTGAGATCAGTCACAACATTCACTTACTACTTTAGATTCCTGCCTTCGCAGGAATATTACTTTTTGATAAGGTCATTATCAATAGCATATTTTACCAAGCCTAACGAACTTTTAACGCCTATTTTATCAATAAGGTTTCTGCGATAGGTTTCTACCGTTGTAGTGCCTATTTTTAGTTTTACCGCTATTTCTTTTGATGAATTGTCCTCTGCTAAAAGTTGTAATACTTGTAACTCTCTTTTAGTTATATGTACTAATTTTGGCTCAGGTATTTTATTGGTAGCAATATAGTTTCCCAATACTTCGCCTTTTAAATATTCGTCTCCATTGGCAATGGTTTCCAACGCTTCTACAAATTCTTCTTTCCCTCTGTTTTTTAAGATGTAACCCAATACGCCCATGTCAATGAGTTCTTTTATAAATGTACCTTCATCGTGCATGGTTAGTATTAGAATTTTAACTTTCGGAAACTTTTCTAGTATGATTTTAGCCGCCGTAACACCATTCATATCGGGCATGTCAATATCCAACACAGCAATGTCAACTTCGTTCGTTTCTAATAGTTGTATGGCTTCTTCTCCATTAGCAGCTTCGCCAATGACTTGTATGTGCGTGTGCTTTTTTAATAATGAGTTTAGTCCTTGAATGAACATTTTGTGGTCATCCGCAATGATGATTCGTATTGGTGTTTTCTTTTTCATGATTTTTAAGATATTAAGTAGGAATATCAATGGTAACCGTAGTTCCGTTCCCTTTTCCAGAATCTACATTACAGTTTCCGTTCATTTTAGCGACTCTTGATTGTACCGTTTTGAGTCCGAACCCTAGATATTCATTAGAAGTGTCAAAACCAATTCCATTGTCTTCTACTATGATATTGATTTCGTTGTTCCTTTTTAAGATTTGTATGGCTATTTGTGTCGCTTCCGCGTGTTTAATGATGTTGTTTAATAGTTCTTGTATGATGCGATAGATTTCTATTTCCATTGTGTTTTCTAAACGATCATCAAATTTATGAGACGTTAATTCGATACTGATTTTTTGTTGATGTTGCTTGTAACAAGCATTTTCAATGGTTTGCTTTAGTTCTTTTAGCGCTGGCATTAAACCGAATTTTGACAACGTACCCGATAACATATTGTGTGAAATCTCTCTGACGGATTTACAAGCTTCATCTAAGAGTTGATTTGCTTTTTCGTATTGCGACTTGGTTTCTTCGTCAACACCTTCCAAGTTATCTTCCACAGATTGATAGTGTATTTTTACGAGTGAAAGTTTACTCCCCAAATTGTCGTGAAGGTCTTGTGCAATTCGTTTTCGTTCTTCTTCTTGTCCGCTAATCATTGCGTAAATTGCTTTCATTTCCTCCGCTTTGATGAGTTGCTGCATTTCTTGTTGCTGTATTTTTTTATCATGAGCAATAATCAGTTTTTGTTGCTTTAGTTTCCGAACTCTGATTACATAAAAAAATAATATAGAAATCAGTACTAAGGCAGTGAGTAAGCCTAAAACTTGCATGTTTCTTTTATCAGCTAAAGTTTCTGCGATTTTTTTTTGATTTTGAGCAGTTTCTAGCTTTCTTTTTTCATTCACATAAGCTACTTCATAACGATCAGCCGCTTTTATTTTAGAAAATTCAATTTTACTTATTTTGTATGCAGAATCTTTATACGCATACGCCTTTTCATCATTATTCAGATTTTTATAGAGATTGGATAGTGATAGATATGTTTTTTCTAAAAACAAGGAATCATTGAGTTGTTTTTGCAAGCCTACACTGGTTTGTAAATACTGCAAAGCTTTTGCATATTGCTCTAAGTCTTGATACAGATTTCCTATGTTGTTGTAGGTTTTTAATAATCGCTCATTATCTCCATTTTCCTTAAAAACTTCGAGTGCTTTTTCATAATGATACAGCGCTGAATCTTTTACTTCCAACTTTCGGTATAACGTTCCCACATTATGATGGAATGCACCTTTGTCTCCTTTTTTATGTTTTTTAATTCTTTCATCCACCAAATCAAACGTTTCTTTAGCTTGCTTATTTTCTTCTAAATAGTCATAAATTGTAGCGATTTCGATTAGTACATTGGTTAGTTCTTTTTCATTTTTTTGATCTTTGTATATTTTTTCTGCATTACGGAAATAATTTAATGCTTCTTGATAGTTTTTTTGTATTCTATGAAGTTCTCCTAACTTTTTATACGACTTCGCCATTAGGATAGAATCTTGAGCCAAAACACTAAAATCTAACTCTTTTAAATGATATTCTAATGACTCTTTGTAAGCTTGATAGGAAAAGTATAATTCGCCAATGTTTCCTGCAACTTTTGATGCTTGTTTATATTTTTTCTCTACTTCAAAAGCTGTTAAACTCTCCAAGTAACATTCCAAAGCTTGTATACGATTGTTTTCTCTTTTATAAATAAGTCCTAATTGATTGTTTGCTCTTGCAATACCGTAGAAATAATCATTTTCTTTATCGATTTCTAAAGCATTCAAATAATATTTTTTAGCGTCAACAAGCTTATTTTGTGCTTTAGCAATTCCTCCAAGTCTGTTGTAAGCATCCGAAAGTCCTAAACTATAATTTTCTTTGTTACTTAACTCTAAAGCTTCTAGCGCATATTGAATTCCAATAGAATCTTTTTGTTTTGTGAGTTCCCAAGCTAATTCATTTAGCGTATGTACTTTTTCAATACCTTTTTGATGCGGTAACAGTTTTTGCATGCTATCAATTGAGTTTGTTGATTGTCCATAAGTGACATACAAACCTAAAAGAAGCAATACGTTAATAGCAAGAACTAATTTTTTATTCATAATTTCCGAATTGGAGTTTTCTTAAAATTAGAAAGGCTTATACTTTCTCTTTTTAAAGATAAGCAAAGCCTTTTACAAACATAATTTTCTTACTTATTTTTCGTAAGGCTTGACATCTCCTTCATCATCTTCTTTATCGCCTGTGCTTACAGTTCCATCACCGTCTCCTGGTTTTGGAGTTTCATTTGGATCTGGAGTTTGACAGATCATTTCTAATTCTTCGTTTTCCGAATCAAATTCAATAGTTGTTTTTACATTCATAATTTCATATTTTATTGTTGAGTTACAAATGTCTTGATATTATAAGAGGCAATCAATCGTAAATATTGGGTGGGTATTTCTCCTTAATTTTGTGGAGGAATGGAAGAAATGTAGTTTAATAAAAACACCTAAGTACATGACAAAAACTGTAATTTTGTCATAATATATCTCGTAAAGACCAAAATCTACTGAGGGGTCAATATCAACAGAACTAGGGGTCAGCATCATCGGAATATCCAATAAGGAAACAGAATCGTTAGATTCTGAAATACAAAAAATAAAAGCTAAAATTGACAAACTCTCTTTAAACGATCCTAAGCGGTTAGAATTAGAAAAAGAGCTAGATCAGCGTAAAAAGAGTTTAGATGAAGCAGAAGCCGAAATAAGTAATTTAGAGAAAGGGAAAATTCAAGAGGTTTCCTTTCAATTGAGAGATGGTTTTAATTCTGTGTTAAATCAAGACGGCAGCCGAAGTATAAAAATTAGGGATAATAATTTTTCAATACAATTGCCTTCAAATCGACTTCCTTTTACTGATACCAAAAATCTAAGAGCTATTAATTTAGCTTTTTCTTTTAAAATTTTGAAAGAACAAAATCTCGCGGGATTTTTGTTTCGCCCAAGCCTTAAAAATAATTCTGTGCCATCCAGATCTCAGCGAGGTATGGGGCATCTGATTTTGAGTTCGCTCGAAATTGATGATACAAAGATATTGAGTGAAGAAAATATAAAACAACTGAAAAAAGACTTGTCTTTTTTGAACCCGAAAAACGGGAAATCTAATCAGGAAAATTTGATTGAATTAGGTGTTTTTGATGTGAGTTCTCAATCTATTAACCTGAGTTCGATTAAAAAGCTACAAGTTGATTTGACTTAATTGTTTGATATTTAATAGACGGTTTTTTAGGTAAAAAGCTATATGCAATAAGACCTGCGATGATATTTGACAAGAAATTTCCAAAGCTTCTATGTCTTGAATGCTCAATTTGACAGATATTTTTGAGTTCATCATTAACTGTTTCAATTATGGAGCGTTTTCTAAGTAAAATTTTGTCACTCATAGACATTAAAGAGTTCTTCATATTATTCCTAACTGAAGTAATTAAATGTACTCCATCGACAAAAAGTAACTGCATCAGTTCTTTTCCAATATACCCTTTGTCCGCAAATAATTTACCATATATTTTATCTAGGAATCGTTCCTGTTTTAGCGGTGTTCGATCATCTACATTAGCCCCAGTAATAGTGAAATTTAGAATCTCTCCTTTGTCATTTATAACGATATGAAGTTTAAATCCATGAAACCAACCCATGGTAGATTTCCCAGTGGTAGCAATGCCTTTGAATACTTTATTATTAGCTATTCTTTTAGATTTACATACTCTAACTGGTGTGGAATCTATAAAGGAAATCCCTGTACATTTTCCCAAACAACACGTCTTTAAGAACAGTGTCATTGGCATCAAATTCTGTTGCATCAGTTCGGTAAACCTATTGTATGAAACTGTGCTTGGGAAGTCATCTTTCATATATTTCTGAACATAGGAAATATAAAAATGCTTAAAGGTTCTAAAACCACTTAACTGAAATAAAATAGTAATGGTTATTATTTCACTTTTTGACATTATCGATGGACGTTTTGCAGGATTCCCTAATAAATGCTTGTCAACAATTTGATCATATTCTTTACAAAATTCATCGACAACACAAAATATTTCAGTAATTTTAGAGTAAATTATCATAGATAGGATTTTAGATTAATGAATTGGAATTCAACACTTTAATTTACTAAAATTCTATCTTTTTTGCTACTAAATCATTGCCTAATATTAATCGAACTCAGGTTATTAATACAACTCAATTAAAGAAAACCATGAAATTTGTGAAAGAAAATAGAGGATTAAAAGTAGAAACCGCGTACAATATTTTAAAAAACTAATTTTGGAAAATATTCCAAGTATTTTTAATTAATCCTTAGTATATAAATTTTAATTCAATTATTTTTGTAGATTACGTTATACTCATAAATGTTAATGGAAATATCTCAAAAATTAAATAAAGGCTTTCAGGTTCTTGGTTTTGACCAAGAGAAAAATGATTGTCTTTTTTTATGTCAAGATATAGATTCAATAGATGATTTAGAGTTAAGAATTCACTTAGAAAAAGCAAACCTTTTTAATGCGAATGCCGTTTTCTTTACAAAAGAATTAGATCGATTTAAACCTCAAGTTTATTTGTATGATTTCACAAATGAACTCTTCAATGAAAATGACTTAACAAACATTCAAAAGAAAGTTTGGAGTAATGGTAGCGTGCCTATAGTTTGTGCTTTTTATGATACAGAAATTAAAATCCTTGATTGTACACAACATATTAAAAAGGATAATACTCCTGTTTACCTCGCTAATCTTGAAATTGTTGCAAGAGCACACCAGTTATACAATGATGAGTTTGCTGTAAAGATTAAAACAGGAGCTTTTTGGGAAGAGATAGAGAATAAAAATAAATTTAAATTTAATTCTTCCGCGTATGATATTTTAATAGAGTGGATTAAGGAGATCATTAGACAAAGCCCTAGCTTCAAAGATGTTTCTCAGAATAAAATTGTTAAGAAAGTCATTATTCAATCGATAATGATTAAATATTTAGAAGAAAGGAAAGATAAAAAAGGAAATAGTCCGTTTAATAAAAAATATGTTAAAAAGTATGATAATGCTAAAGACTTCGTAGATGTCTTAGAGAAAAATAAGTTAGTAGACTTATTAGAAGATTTGCAAAGGGATTTAAATGGAAACTTATTTGAATGGTCTACTGCGGAAAAAGAAGTTATAAAATTAATAGATTTATCTTCTTTATCAGAAGCGTTAAAGGCATATAAAAAACCTGAAGAAATAAACAATAATATCTTCGAGTTGATTAGATTTTATGAGTTTAGTTATATTCCTGTCGAGCTAATTAGTAGAATTTATGAGGAATTTTTGGCAGGAGATACAGATATCAATTTAAATCAAAAGAATAAAAAACAGAAGGAAGGAATTTTTTATACACCATCGCATCTTGCACAACTCTTAGTTGACGAGTCGATGCCTTTAAAGACCTACAAAAAGGTAAATCTAAGTACGTATAAAATTTTAGATCCTGCTTGTGGTTCAGGAATTTTTCTTGTTTTGGCATACAAGAGGCTAGTTCAATGGTGGCGTTTGCAAAATGATTTTGCTCTACCAAAACCTAAAGATTTAAAAAAATTATTGACTTGTATCTATGGTGTAGATAAAGAGGAACAAGCAACTAAACTAACTGCTTTTAGCTTATGCTTAGCTCTTTGCGACACTTTAAGTCCAATGCAGATAATATCGGATTTAAAGTTTATTGATCTAACTGAGAATAATATTCTGTATTCAGACTTCTTCATTGATGAAATTGAAAGCCCTAAAGATGACTCCATTACTTTCGATCATTACAAAAAGCAGAAATTGAATTTCTCAAAATTAAGAGAAATCAAGTTTTCAACAATAATTGGAAATCCTCCATTTGATAGAGGTGCAATTAATAATTATTCTAAACTTTGGAAGAAAGAAAATGTTAAAATACCTCAAGGACAAATAGCTTTAAAGTTCTTATCTGAATCCTTACCACTTCTTGCTGAAAATGGAATTTTATGTCTCATCATAAAATCATCTAGTCTGTTGTATAATTCTACATCAAAAGACTACAGAGAAGTTCTTTTTACTAATTACAATGTTTCTCAAGTATTTGATTTTACTCCATTAGCTAGAAATAAAAGTTTATGGGATAATGGAGCAGATGTTGCTACAGCAGCGATTTTTATAGAAAATAGAAAACCTGATTTTAGAAAGAATATTTTACACTTACTTTTTAGAAGAACTAAAGCTGTAAAAGAAAGAATAAATTTTGAAGTCGACGACTATGACTTTAATTTCATAAACAGAAATGAGGCTATAACTAATCCTTATATATGGAAAATTAATTTATTAGGAGGAGGTCGTATTTCGACATTAATTAATAAATCAAAACAATTAGATACTTTTCAGAATTTTGTTGATGATAATGGATGTGAAATAAATGAGGGTTTTATCGTTGGAAACAATGGTCAGTTACATCCAGATTTTATGTATAAAATGAGAACCCTACCTACAGGTACTGGTATTTCAGAGAATGGCATTGATTATGAAAAGTTAATTCCTTTAGATGATAATACTAAGTTTTTGAAAGTTCCTAGTAAGTATACTTTTGAAGCTCCTAATCTTATTTTATGGGAAAATATTGGAGTAGATAAGTTACCAGTTTTTCTTAATAATCGAGAGTCTTTTTCTTTTAGAGATAAGTTAATAGGTTTGAAATCAGATAGCTTGGACTTGATGAAGTCTATTAAAAATAATTTTGACCTAAACTCTGATTTTTATAGGTTTTATATGTTTTGTGTTAGTAGTCAATTACTAATCAATAAAAATACTGCTATTCTTAAAAAGGACTATATGAACTTACGTTATATAGATGACAGGAATATTTTTTTGTCAGCATTAGACAAAAAAATCATCAGTGATGTAAATAATTATTTCCAATTCTTTTTACGAAACGGAGAAAAATCTAAAGCGGTTCAAAGGATATCAAATAATGATTTTAAAGATGTATTTATAAATTTTGGAAATGAATTTTCGAAAATTTTGAATCTGTTATATCAAGAAAACAATAATAAATTTAGGTTATCTCAAGTAGATAAAATTTTAGGTGGAGCTTACTTGGTATCTGTATTTAAGTATGATAATCAAAATAAAGATATTAAATATACTTCTGATGAAACGAATAGTATTCAGGCTTTAACTGAATTTGAAATTACTAAACATCTTAGTTCTAAACGAATCATTCGCTTATATAATACAAAAGATACAATCATCATTATCAAACCTAATCAATATAGATATTGGTTATCTCTTTCAGCATATCGAGATGCAGATAAGTCTATTATTGATCTTACTAAAATGGGATATTAATATGATTGTAGATAACAATAATAATGGTGTTGATAATTCCGCAAATCATAGCTTTCCAAGAAATAAATTACTTGAAAAAGTTATCGAGGCTATTAAATTTACGCCAACAAGCTTTAAAAAAACTTTAGATAAAGAAAAGAAATCTACTCTTAATGAAGATGAACTAACTATGTTGTTTGCAAATCAAAATCAGGTGCAGATTAATAAAATAGGTATTCCTGTTCGTGTTGGCGAACAATACAGAGATATTTATCATAAAACAAAAGGTATTCCCGACTTACATTATTCTATGCTAGAAGAAGGAGTGAATCATGAGCCTGTTTTTATTATGGAAGCTAAAAGACTTCCTTCTCCATCAAAAAATCGAGAAAAAGAATATGTAATTGGCAAAACTCCTTCGGGTAATCCTAATGGAGGAATTGAGCGATTTAAATTAGAAAGACACGGGAAAGGATTAAATAATTGTGGAATGTTAGGATATGTAGAAACAAATTCTTTTGATGATTGGTTAAATAAAATAAATACTTGGATATCAGATTTAATGCCAGATTGGTCGGAACATGAAAAATTGAAATTAATATCGTCGGGAGATAAGCAGGTTTATATAGAATCCATAGTAATTAGACCAAATTCTAATCTCAAATTACATCACTTTTGGATTGATATTGGCTAGTCTTTTAGTTGCTTTTTCTACAAAGCATTCTCATCTGCAAAACTGTAATAATTATCTTCTGTAATAATAAGATGATCTAGTAATTTGATGTCGAGCATTTCTCCTGCATTGGCTATTTTTTTGGTAATAGCTTTATCTGCCGATGATGGTTTTAATGTACCAGATGGATGGTTGTGAACTAAAATCATAGCAACGGCATTTGAGAGCAAGGCGGCTTGAAAAGTAACTCTAATATCTACTAATGTTCCTGTGATACCTCCAATACTCAGTAAGTAATATCCCGTTATTTTATTAGAGTTGTTGAGGTATAAAGCATACATGTGTTCTCTGTGATTAATTTGTTCTAAAGGGAAGAATTGACGTATGTAATCATTAACACTACAAGAGCTAGTTATTTTGATGACTTTAACGGCTTCATGTTTTATGTAGTTGAGTTGAATTTCTCCGATTAAGTTTTTTACATTAGAATTTTTCATGACTACCAAATAGTTTAAGTGAGATAATTATTTGGCGAATCAAGCAATCTTATAAACGTAAATAACACAAGGAATAGTTTCGGTAGAAACCCTTGTGGTTTTACGTTAAGATTAGCTTTGACAGATAATTGATGAACGTATTTAAGCTTGAGAATGATTTACTGCAACTACAGAGGTGATTCAAATAATCACAGTTTTCATGTAACAATAATTCGCTTTTTTTGACATATAATCGGGAAGCATGAAAATGAAAAGCTAATTTGGTATCTTTTTTGATGTAATAAAAAACTGAAAATTGTATGAGTTTTATCCAAAACTTAACGCTTATTAAGTTTTTGCAACGCTTATACAATATCTTACATAAATATCAGTTTTTATTTCTATATTCGGTAAGAATTCAACCCCACTCCTAATACCTAACAAATAACAGCCCATTTTGATCTGAGCAAGTATCACTTGTTTGGAAACGGGACAGATATGTCCAATTTTAAAAATAAATATTAATTAGTACAAACAATTAAACTTTTAATTTATGAGTGAAGAAAACAATAACAAACAGACCTTATTTAGGTTTGTAAGTTTTAGAAATCCAAATTTAGCAGAAACAAAAAACACAAATCTCAAATTTATTCATAGGGATGAAAGTCTAAAAGGTGTTTTTGATCAAGTAGCTGCATCAGACACACAAACAAAATTTCATGCTTTGTTACTCGAAGCTTCAAGTTTTCAAACTACATCTATTAAAACCGTGGATGAATTAGAAAAAGGAGTCTTTGGTAGTTTACTAAAAGTAGGTAAATCTATTTCAAATCAAACGACTTTGTCAGCTATCGAATTGACGCTATGCAAGGATGAATATACAAAACATAAAGGTTCTGATGCTGTTAAAACTATTTGGGATAATTTTATCTACCAATACCTCACACAAAAAGATTTTTACATAAAAGAAAACTTAGCTTACATTTTAAAAGCGTTGCATATAGGATTTGTGCTAACGCTAGAAACAAATAGTGAACTTAAAAAACTGAATGGCGATGATTTTGTTAAAACAGCGTTGAACGCAACTATCATTATCCCGTCATCAATTTTAGGAAAAATAACGAATTCATCTTCCAAGAGTTTAACAAATAAGAGCAAAGAATTATCTAATAAAGAAACTGGTCTATTAACTCTAGGATTAGAAGCTTTTGAAAAAGAGCAAAATGCTTTAGAAGAAAATGAAAGCCTTGAGCAATTAAAATCTGAAATACAGCGTATAAAAAATAAATACTGGGCAACTTATGAAAATGAACTTAAAGCTGCTAGAGATTCCTATGAAAAAGAATATGCAGTAAATCTGCAAGCCTATGAAAATCAATTAAATATTATAGATGAATTAGAAGAATCTAAAGCTCCTGAAGAAGATATCAAAAAAGCGTATGAACTTTTAGCTACGTATGAAGTTCCAGCTTTTGAATTTTCTTATAAAGAAGAATTAAATTGGGATGATATTTATGGTCAATTAAGTGAGGAATCATTAGCCTATTTTTTAGAGAACTTTGCAAATGCAGCGCAAAGTATTGAAAAAGAAGTAGATCTTAGTAAATCTGAAGTGACAGTCACTAATACCAATACATTAACCATAGATGGAAATTCATTTTCATTCAGACATCATAACTATGATGCTGTTATTTCAGAAATTGATTCGCAAGCGGATTCATTCAATACGGAAGCTTTAACCCAAACGAATCTTCCTCAAAATCAGTATGCTAATGTTGGAGGTGTAGTTGTTCCTATATCTAACTCTCCTACTGCACAAACATCACATTTATCTTACATATTAAGGTCTCAAAAACAAGGTTTAATAGGAGCAACTAGAGGCTTTGTAACTCTCCAAATACATGTAGAAAACTCATCGTGGAGCGTAAGTAATGCTATTATCTCTGCAACAACGATTTCGGGTTCTCATACAGAGAATATCAGTGCTATATCTGTTGTTAATAATAAAATTAACTTTCCTCGATTTTTAAGAAATAGTATACAAAGCATAAGTAATTTAAGTATTCAAATTTTCTTTTCTAACAATAGAGAAGCTACACTACAACTAAATGAGGTTGTATTTTATAGACTATATACAGGAATATTATCATTAAAACCAATTGGAATTGAACCTATTAATCCAAATCCAAGTGAACCAATTCCGACAACGGGCGAACACTTTGGACTGAAACGATTAGGTGTTGCCGAGTATATGAAAGTAACTCAAAGTGTACATGCGTATGTACCTGGAGAAGTATCTAATATAGAAAATGTCATGGCAAGTGAGTTACGACATAAATCTATTAATGAATTAACACGTACAGAAGATACTGTTACAACTACCAAATCTCAAGAAGTAGAAAAAATATCTGATACCACGAAAGTAAATCGTGCAGAAATGCAAACCGAAGTTGCCAAAGAATTAGAAAAACAGCGTAGTTTTAACGCGCATGCTAATTTCACATATGATTCAGGAGTTTACAGGTTTGACACAGGAACTGCCTATGCTAGCACCAATGCACAATATACCAGTAACAGACAGGCGGTAACAAAATCACAAGAAGTAACAGAAAGAGCAATGGAACGTGTGCAATCGAAAATTTCGGAAGAACGTATCAGTAAAATCATTCAAGAAGTATCGTTAACCAATGTACATGAATATGATAATAGAGGTGGAATAGGTATAGATGCTGAGCGTCCAAAACATATTACAGGTGTATACAGATGGGTGGACAAAAAAATGAAGAATCAAATTTACAACTATGGGAAACGTGCTATGTTTGAATTTATGATACCTGAACCAGCCAAACTACACCGTTTAGCGATTGCTACCGCAGGAAATACATTAACAGCTCCTGTAGACCCAAGGAAAGCACCTGCTCCACATAAAATGAGCAATGCAACAACAGCTACTAAACAGTTATTAGCGTATTGGGCAGATAAGTACGGAGTGCAACTCACTTCAGAACCTCAAAATAAAATGCAAATTATAAAAGTGAATGGGAATCCAGGCGCTAGTGAAAATTGGGGTTTTACAAGTGAACCATTTGATATTGAAGAAAACTATGTAGCTAAATCTGGAATTATAAAATGGACTTTTAATAAACAACAGCGTACAGCGGGTTGGAGAAGAAGAGGATCTTCATTTTCATACTCAAATTTAAAAGGTGGAACGTTTAGTGGTGGTTTAGGAAAAAGCGAAAATTCTAAAACAGGAAGCAATACAGTAAGTGGTTTAAATGTATCTGGCTCATTTGTATATGCTGCTAATGGTCGTAACATAAGCGTTTTCAATATAACTTTGGAATTAAATTTAGAGCCTTCTCTAACATTAGTAAATGCGTGGAAACTAGAAAATTTCAATGCTATTATTGAAGCATATCAAACAGCTTTAGATGCTCACAATGAAGAAGTAGCTAACATTGAAGCAGAACAAGCAGCGAAAGCAGCAGAACAAAAAGATGTCTTAGGTAATTTCTATCGTATTACTGAAAGTACTATTATCAAGCATAATTGTATTGCGTATTTATTGCAAAATTACCTGACAGAATTAGGACAAGACTTTACAGACGGCGATCAGATGCTTAATTTTAGAGTGAATCTTGGCGAAGATTTAGATAAATATACAGCAAAGGCAAAATTTTTGGAACAAGCTTTTGAGTGGAGTATTATGGACTACACATTCTATCCATATTTTTGGGCAGATCGTAAACAATGGCAGGAAATGTATCTATCTGAAAATACAGACACCTTATTTAGAAGCTTTTTGCAAGCAGGAATGGCACGTGTAATTGTAACTGTAAAGCCAGGCTTTGAAGAAGCAGTACAATATTTCTTAGAAACAGGAAAAGTATGGCTTGGTGGAGAAACACCGATCATTGGCGATCCATTGTACATGAGTATTACACAGGAAATACAAGAACCTACAGGCGTACCACAAGGTAACTATTGGATTACGAGAATACCGACAACGCTTACCATATTACAAGCTAAGTCCGCAGGATTAGAGGTAACACAAGCATTACCAATATTCCCCGAAGCAGCACCAGAAAATTGTGAAAACCCAGAGCAATTAGAAACGGAAACTTCTTTTACATTAGATGATGTTCAACTAACGTCTACAGGAACCAGTGACACTACATTACATTCTAACTAATTAATTCAATAAAAAGGTGGTGATTAATCACCGCCTTTTTATAAAATTTTATAAAAATATGACAACTATAAAATTTCATAAAGCTCCTAATTTAGGGGTAGAGGAACCGTATGGTAATATAGATGCTCATAAGGTTTCTAGATTAGGAGTTCCATCCAATGCTTCAGCGGATGATTTTGAGAATAGGTATATCTCAGGTGTTCCCATCAAAATAAAAGAACTTGTTCGACAGCTAAGTTCTAATTATTTTGAAAATAATAAGTTCGATGCGGAAAACTATATTGATCATCAGGCTATTGCTATAGCTAAGACTAGAAAACTTGAAGAGATAGTTAGGGCACGTAAAGAAAAAGCAGCTAAAAAGTATCAAGAGCTTTTGGAGAAAAAAATAGATAACGTTTTAGTAAATAAATCTAAAGATCAACCAAAATCAAAAGCACTATTTAAGCCACTATCAGAGCAAGAATATGAAGATTTGAATTTTCGTCTTTTATCAAGTGATATATCATTGAATACTACCATAGGTACTATAGACAATCATGCAGATAAAAACGAATACAAGATTCATATAGACTTTCCTAACAAATCAATTAGTTATGAATATTATATATACTATAAAACTTCCAAGCAAACCAACAATAGAAACATAGCCATACTAGTAAGTTCAGGCGATCCAGATATACTATTTTTCTTCGTTGAAAAAGTATATGGAAAAGTAGCGGCAGATGAACTTCGAACAGATATATATGATGAGTTCATAAAAGAGTTTGAAAAAGCTAGTTTTTTAGGGCCTTTTATATTTTTACATGAAAACTTACCTAATTATATAAGATATGCTTATGATGTTGAGGAGGAAACAGGAAGAAGACCATATAAACTAACTGATGAATTACTTTGGAAACACTTTTTGAAGTTTGTTTATGCAGATTTGAGATATGATGCAAGTTATTATGTAATTTATATAATGACCCTCATCACTCCAAAATATTGCATACAAAAGTTTAGAGAAGATCAAAGTTTTGTCATACAAGTATATAATGGTTTGGATGACAGAAATTTTGTTGATAGATTATTTGGAGATTATAAATATTCTGAAATCTTTAGCGTAGGAAAAAACACTGTAGCTCCTGGTAATAAAGATGCTTTTGTGACACTTCTTAATTCATATATACAATTACACGAAAATGATCCTAGCGTTGCTGTTTTTGAATCTTCAGGAGCGCACTTTCATCAAGGAGATATAAAAAAAGGGGATATGAGCCGAAGAGGTGATTTTGAAGGTGAATACTGGCTCATCTCAGATACAGAAGATGATAAAATCTATCTTAAAAACCGTTGGAGAGTTAAAAGAAATCTAGGAGAGCATTTTAGTGCGAATGGGAACGTAAATACTTATTATGAAAATCCCGACGGGTATAATGAAGAAGGACATTATAACCCCTTGGATATTGTAAAATTTACACAATATAACGATAAGGGAGTGGCTATAACTACAAATGTGCCAGTAATATTAGTATATCATGCAGATTATGTAGAAGATTGGGAACGTATCTATGAAGGAATACGATTTGGAGTAAATGTATTAATGATTGCAGTTGGAGCAGCCACTATATATTCTGGGGTTGGTTCTTTAATGCTATACGCAACTATAGCTGATATGGGGCTAGCTACTACTGACATCATTATACAAGGTAAAGTGAAAAAAGGGCATTTTGATAGTGAAGCAGGAAAAGAGTTTTTAGAAAGTTGGGAGAAAATATATACCATAGGAGGAATTGCAACATTTAGTCCTGTAGCCATAAAATTTGTAGCTACTTATGGACCAAAAATAGCAAGTGCAGGTGCAGACTTATTGCTGCAGGGTAAAATTATCGCCAATCCTCAAACATACATAAAGGTAAAAGACTTTACAACGAAAGCCATACATAGCATAGAAATTCCTAATTTTAATAAAACAGGTTTACAGATCCTTAAAAAAGGATTTGATAACATACCAGAGCTGGCAGGAGCTTTAGAATTACAAAAATTAGGCGTTGTTTTTGTTAAAGGTGCAGAAAACACATATGCTGCTATCTATAAGGGCGTTACAATAGCTAGTGGTAAGGTAAGAGGTGTAGCCAAGCGTTTATACATAGTACTTAATGAACTAAACAAAGAAAAGATAATAACTTATTTAGAAGATTTATTACTCTATATTAATGGAATAAAAGCAGGTACTGGAGGAAGTTTTAAATATCTTAAAGAAGTAACATCCAAGCGAATTTTTTGTCAAGAACAGCCAATGTCATGTTCGGCAGCTTGTATAAGACAATTAGCAAAAGATAATGGTATAAATATTGCTGAAGAAGCAGTACGTAAATTAGCAAAGACAAATGGATTTGATGATGGAACCTTTTTAC
The DNA here is from genome assembly GCA_964351775.1 of uncultured Kordia sp. Lineage (GTDB taxonomy): Bacteria > Bacteroidota > Bacteroidia > Flavobacteriales > Flavobacteriaceae > Kordia. The sequence goes on from CAYGPQ010000063.1 coordinate 22,300, forward strand.
ACCGTATAGAACCAGCAATGAGAGAAGTTTTTATTGGAAAAGAAATACAAGTAGGACATGCTTCCGCTCCTAACTTATCTAATATTGATATTATAAAAACATTATCCCGAGAAGAAAAACCATGGATTGCTACATTACAGCCTCCGGGTAGAAATAGACATACAATAATAGTTGATAAAGTTGTAGATAATAACGTACATATTAGAGATCCATGGGGTAAAAACTATGGTTTTAGTGAAGAATTTGGTGTAGAAGCAATAATGAAACTTGATGATTTTGAATATTTTTGGAAAGGAAGTAATAATCATTTCGCACGAATAATAAATTAGACATATGGATTTAAATTTAATTAAACAAAGCTTAGAAGAAATAGGTTATTTCTGTTTTATTAATGATAATATATTAGTCTCTGGAACATCAAAAGATTATGATGAACAGACAGGGATTTATGCTTATCAAAATACAGTAGGAATAAAAATAAAGAATGATAAGATAATAGTAGATTACACTCCTGCACAAATTCCAAAAGAAAAGGAATTCACTTCTATTGAAGATGTTGTAGAGTTTATTAAGGAAGTTAGACCTTTGTAATGCCCATTTAGTTTTAAATAAAAATTTAGCACAAGTTATTATGTTTCCAATTTAGCGAAAAAAGATGCTGAATTGGAGGAATATTGTAATAACGTTTCGTGAAAACAAGGAATTTCAATATTTAAAAATTAAATAAATATGTTAACAAATCAAGAAATGAAAACCATTGCGGAACGTTATTTGGAATTTATAATCCTTAATTCTGGTAGTAATATAGAATTAGAATTATATGATAATAGAGTTAAAAAAGACTATGGTAATTTATTTGTATATCAAAGTAAGAATTTTATAGAAACAGGGGATGAAAAGTATTTACTAGGAGGAAATGCACCTTTTTTAGTAGAAAAAGAAACTGGTAGAGTAGTCACTTTTGGCACCGCTTATCCAGAAGAATATTATTTTGAAGCTTATGAGAATGGCACATTAGAGCCAACCTTAACTCTTTATTGGTATCCTGAAGATGAAAGATATGATTTTAAATAAAGTTATGTTGATTTTGACTAAAACTAAATTTATAGAAGAAAGGTAGGTTTAATTATAAAAAAACAAAAATCTATATTGTATCTAAGTTCACTATAAGCTAGAGAAATACCATTATGAAAAAACAATTAATAGTACTCCTTTCTATATTTATTTCGAGTTCTACATTTTCACAAACCGAATATGTTGAAAGATACGATAATGGACAAATAAAAATCAAAGGATTCATCAAAGACAGTCTTTTTACTGGAAAATATGTTGAGTATTTCCAGAATGGAAATGTAAAGGTTGAAGGAGAGTTTAAAAATTGTGAATACAAAACTAATTATACTAAGCTTACTAGAAATGTATTTCCGATTAGCGTTAAATCTGGTATTATTAATGGAGTAAAACACGGAGTTTGGCAATACTATCATAAAAACGGTGTTGTCTCAGGCAGAGCAAATTTCTTATGTGGATTAAGGCAAGGTAGTTTTTTCTACTATCGAGAAGATGGTAAAATTCGCTGGATTGACTTTTATTCTTATGATAAAAAAATGGGGACACATATATTTTATGAAAGTGGACTTTTGTCTGAAACAACGCTTTATTCTAATGAATACAATAAGAGCAATGAATTAGAATCGAAGTTAATAATTGAAACAGAATATTATGAAGATGGTTCTTTAAAAGAGAAAAATATAAGAAAAGAAGTAAATGGTGAAAATCAAGAAAAGGATTATAAGGAATACTATACAAACGGATTTCTGAAATCAGAGATTTCTTCTTCAAATGGAATTTATAGACGATTCTATCAAAATGGAAACATTGAAATAGAGATGTCTTTAGATGGACAATTTTATAAAAAATTCTACGAAAATGGAAACATTCAATCTAAAGAGTATTTTGAAGAAGATAAACCAATAGGTAAACAATATTATTATGACATAAACGGGGAAATAACAAAAATCGAAACTTGGAAAGACGGGGAAATAGTGAATGTAGAACTAAAAAAAGCTAATGATTAATATCTTCTATCAGAGATTTAATTGACTTTGTGATAGAAAATTTTCCTTTAGATTGATTCTTATAATTAATTTCGAGATAAAAATCTCGCAGGATTTTACTAGAAATTGACCACACTATCTAATGCTTCATCAAAATCCTTGTGAATAAAATTCGACTGATATTGAATCGTCGTTGTAATTGAAGAATGGCGATACAACCGTTGTAACGTTTGAATAGGAATTTTATCGCCAGAAATATTGCCAAACGTATGTCGAGCAATATGCATCGTTAACTTTTTTTCAATATTGGCTTTCTTGGCGATACTCTCCAAATACTTATTGAATTTCTTATTAGCGGTTTTTGTTTTGGCTAACATGTCTTTTGGATTTTTCAAATTTGCTTTTTTCATTTCGGGAAAAACAAAATCATTAGCATTTTCTTTTTCAGCTTCATAAGCTTTTAGTATTGGATAAATCTTTTCAGGTAATTTGAGAGATAATAGTTTTTCATTTTTATTCATTGGTAATGTAATCGTCCATCATAAATATCGCTCCAACGAATTTGAAGAACATCAGCGATACGCATTCCTACTAAAAAGAAGCTAAAGAGCCATACATTTTTCGCATGTTGTTCTTGCGGAGTCAATTTTTCTAACTTTTCTAAAAACTGCATTTCTTCAACTGATAATCCTATTTTTTCTGTTTCAGGAAACTTAATACGAATCTTATCAGCTCCAAAAGGATAGTGCTTGCTGTCAATAATATTCATTTTAATAGCTCTATTGTAGATTGTACGGATAACAATCAAAGCATTAATAATTGAACGTTGAGAGTTTTTCTTTTTGGTTTTTAAAAACGTCATATATCTTCGTAGAAAAGCTTCATCAATTTCACGAAAATTTATGTTATCTGATTTAGCAAATTCAATAAAATGATTCACCCTTGCTTTGTCAGATGAAAGGCGTGTGAGTTTTTTGTTTTCTTCTAACTCTTTGATGAATTCTTATGCAACTATTTCGCTTGCTCTTTTTTGTAGAGCATCAAATGATAATTTACTCATTTTAAATTAATTTAAGATAACCTACTCGTACGTTTTTCGGTTTCCACGACTGTTTTTAAAGTGATTAGTAACACTCCATAAACATTTGCCGTGATACGTATTAAAAAAATAGGTATCTTTGGATTTCTAACGCCAAATAGGCAAATGTTTATTTGTTTATTATAGACTCCCGTTTACGGGAGTTTTTATTTATTTCCCATGTAAATGGGAATCTCAATTTGTTATTCTGAATTCATTTCTGAACCCGATAACCCCAATATTTGATTTCTTTCTTCAAAAGTTTTTTTAGATTCTGTTAGGGTTCTTACACAAAGTTCCATAATGGCATCTTCAATAGCTTTGTTTTCATTGAGTCCATTGAATACATTACGAATCATAGAAGTTCCGTATGCCGTTCCATTTCTGTTGGTCACTTTGTGCTCATTTAAAATTTTCAGTACGCCTTTTGTGTAATGATATCCCAACACTTCTTTCAGCTTTTTACGTTGTTCTTTGTGTATCATAGATATTTACAGTTTATTTTCTTCAATTAATTGAATCTATTGTTAAACAGCTAAACATGTCTCGAATATTAGTACTAATTTTGGTAAAGTGCTTTCTAGTAAATAATTATCTGATGTTACGCATAAAAGAATTAAATTTCGATTATGAATGTTAATAACCTTTTA
>CAYGPQ010000064.1:0-24531 GCA_964351775.1 uncultured Kordia sp.
AAAAAAAAGTTTAGTATAGTTAAGGAATCTACAGGAAGCATTATTTCTAAAAGAAAAGAAACGATTACTTTAGTAATTCATCCAAATACTGAATCACTTCCACATATTTTTCATCCTGAAGTTTTTCGATGAATTTAGGATTTTCTTCGCGATATACGCCTAACATTCTACTTCTTGTATTTTTGGAATGGGTAACATTGGCAATACGATCGCAGAGTTTTATAAAAGTAGCATACGGCGTATTTCGAATTCCATTATAATAACGTTCGCCAGCGCGTTCACTGCGTGTTTTTCCTTTGTTATTGGTGAGTGCATACGCCAATTCGGCAATATCTTCGTTTAATGCTTTTTTGACATCATTGTAGGTTTCGCGGGCATCTTCAATGACATCATGAACCCAACAACCCGCCAACACATTTTGTTGATCTTCTTCAGGAATTAAGTGTATAAATTTTTCAGCAGCATTGACCACCATTTGCAAATGAAATTCATACGGATATTGATCGTATCCATGATTCGTATCACGATGTTTTTCTATCGCGTACACACGTGCTTTTTCGTCAATGGTCATGCTTTTTAGTGTATTTTTAACTTTTAATCTAAATTAGTAAATAATTGTTTAGAGCGATATTTATTTTGATACTAATCTAATAAATTCTGAATATAAAAAAACCATCGTTTTTTGATGGTTCTGTGTAGTTTGAATATATTTATAAATCAATTCTATGTCTTTTATCTAAGTGTAGGATTGTTTTCTGTTCTCTTTTCCAAGTTTTTTTTGTCATTTTTATAGCTACGGTCGTTTATCTTTTTGTCTGACTTTTTACCAAAAAGAGAATGCAATGCAAATATATTATTGAAAAGTAACCATGCCATGCCTATTCCAACAACCGTAATTGCAGTTATAAATGATCCAGTTCCAATGAAAATATACATAAACGCAGCAACTGCTAATCCTAATATGATATAACTGAATATTTTTCTCATAATTTTACGCTTAGTTTATTGGTAAAGCTAGAAGAATCTCAACTAAAAATAAAACTATTTTGTAAGTTTTTAAGAGTTAACGAATATGTTTACACATAAAAAAGTTGTCTTTTGTGAGACAATTTTATATGGTTTGAATCAAATTAGCGTTTATAAACCTTCTTCTTCAGTTGCTTCTTTCTTCTTTTTCTTTGCTTTTTTATAGATTGGAATCGAATAGCTAATGGTATAATTGAATCCCGCGCCAACATTACTATCAGTTGTTACTTTATTGAATCCGGGAATGAATAAGTTTTGAAAGTTTTCTGGTTCTTTAGAACTTAGTAATCGATTCAAGCGCAGGCTGAATCCCATGTAAATGTTATCATACAACTCTACTTTTATTCCCGCAACAACTTCCACCCAATGACCATTTAGACTCGAAAATTCGGTTCCTGGTGTCTGTGTTAAAATGCTTTCATCGTCTACATGAAAATTTGATTGGTATATTCTGTAACTATTCAAGGTTTGTTTGTGTGTGCTAAATCCGTAACGCATTCCCACAAAAATGGCATTTTGCATTCCAAACCAGTTTTCATACGCGTTAAAGTCGAATCCTACTTTGATAAAACTTCCTTCCGTTGTAAAATTGATTTGTTCTTCATCAACTGTTTTTTGTTCAGTTCCTAACTCGGCAGCCAAATAAAACTTTTTGGTCAATCTAAAATCTGCGGTAATTTCAAATCCTTTATAATCGTCTTCGAGCAACATACGAATCGGTTTACTCACATCCACACCTATGCGCAATCCGTAACTATCTTTACTAGGAATAGTGTCGCTAACAGCGGTGGTGCTTGCTTCCGTGTCTTGTGCAAAACTCACACTAAACACCAAACATGCGAGGATACTAATGATATATTTTAACATGTGTAATGGTTTCATTTTGAACATTAATTTCTGAAATCAGTATTCCCGAAGTAGGACTTATCCAATTGTCTGTATCTGTGGTCACTACTACGCCATCAGAAACATTGAGTGTATAATTTGTAATATATCCACAGGCTCTGGAAAGAAAAATTTCTTGTGTTGCATAGTTAAACGTAATAATATCTTCGTTTCCTAGTTGATTGTCGTTTTCATCAAGTTCATAGTCAGAAATAAAACGATATTCCGTACTACCTTCTTGTGTGCGTAAGGGTATTGAAATGGTATTAACGGTTTGTGCTACGTCTTGAATGGGATCTACAATTATTGGGTCACCATTATTATCAATCCCCATATTCGGATCAACAGCTTCTGCCCACAAATCTACTACATTCTTAGCCACATCTTCTCCCGAAGTATTTGTAGCATCAAAAAACTCAATCACTAACAAAGGTGTCGTAATCGTTCCTTCCGTGCAAATATCATCTTTTTCGCATGAAAAGAAAACCATTGCTGCCAAAGCAACAAGTATTGTGATTCCTATATAGGATAACTTCTTCATATATTTTATAACTTCAGTTTAATTTCTCTTTTCCAAAAGTACCACATTTTCAATATGATGTGTTTGCGGAAACATATCCACCGCTTGTACTTTGGTAACTTTATATGTTGCATCCATCAATGCTAAATCACGTGCTTGTGTGGCGCTATTACAGCTTACATAGACCACTTTTTCAGGAGCAATCTTTAAAATTTGTTGTACCACATCGCCGTGCATTCCGTCACGTGGCGGATCGGTAATAATTACATCTGGTGTTCCGTGTGCGGTGATAAACTCGGCATTGAATACCTTTTTCATATCTCCCACAAAGAATTCAGTATTGGTAATATTATTTAATGCTGCATTTTCTTTTGCGGCTTCAATGGCATCTGGAACCGACTCCACACCAACCACTCTTTTTGCTTTTTTAGCAACAAATTGTGCAATCGTTCCTGTTCCAGTGTATAAATCATACACGAGTTCATCACCTTTTAATCCTGCGAAATCGCGCGTAATTTTATATAATTCAAACGCTTGATCCGAATTTGTTTGATAGAATGATTTTGCGTTAATTTTAAACTTCAAACCTTCCATTTCTTCAAAAATATGATCGCGCCCGTGGTAACAAATCACTTCCTGATCGTAAATTGTATCGTTTCCTTTTCCATTGATGACATATAATAACGATGTAATTTCAGGAAACGTCTCTTTGACATAATTTAATAACAATTCGCGTTTAGCAACATCTTCTTGATAAAATTGAATCAACACCATCACTTCTCCAATAGAAGAGGTGCGAAGCATTAAGGTACGCAACAATCCAGTTTGATGGCGGGTATTAAAAAAAGCAATCTCATTTTCTGTGGCAAACTTTTTAATTCCATTTCGGATGGCATTTGACGGATCGGCTTGTAAGTGACATTTTTTGACATCTAAAATTTTGTCCCACATCCCCGGAATGTGAAAGCCAAGTGCGTTTCTATCGCCTAAATCTTCTTCCGAATCTACTTCTTCTTGCGTCAACCAACGACTGTCCGAAAACGAAAACTCCATTTTATTTCGGTAGAAATATTGTTCGGCACTTCCTAAAATGGGCGTTAATTCGGGTAATTCAACCTTTCCAATTCGGGTTAAATTATTCAATACTTCTTTTTGTTTGTAAAACAATTGGTGTTCGTAACCCATGTGTTGCCATTTGCAACCACCACAAACGCCAAAATGCTCACAGACGGGTTCTACGCGCTTATCTGAATAGGTATGAAAGTGAATTGCTTTCCCTTCGTAATAGGCTTTACGCTTCTTATATGTTTGAATATCTACCACATCGCCAGGTACGGCGTTTGGTAAAAATATGACAGTTCCTTCTTCTGTTTTTGCTACTGTTTTTCCTTTGACGGCAGTATCAATCACTTCGACCTTTTCAAAAACTTGTTTTCGATTTCTTCTTCCCATGCGGCAAAAATAACAATAGCGGTAAATATATAGATTATTTATGGCGGGAATCTTTAAAAAAATGCTAAAAGTTTGTGAAGTAAGTGAGTTGGTTGGTGTTTGAGTGGTGGAGTTTTTTTAGTTTGATTATGGGAAACCGCATTGCATTAGAATAATCTTTATACTATTTTAGCTGCGATAGATCACATATACTTATGATAACCATCCTCAAAAAAGAAATTCATTCAGGTAAAATTCCACAGGAATTCAAATCAATATTAGAAAGTAAGACGCTGAAGACAAACAAAGTAATAAGTATCATGAACGCAACAAATATGATTGAGAATGATAAAGATTTTTATGGTAAATATGAAAATGATACTTTGTCAGTCACAAGAATCCGTAGACTTTCATTACTGCGAATTTTACCAAAATTAATTATCGAATTTCCAACGATTGAATCTAGTAAAAAGTTTCATGTAAAACTTGGTTTTTTTACATTTTTACTAGTTTTATTTTTTGTAATCTACATATTGTCAGGTTTGTATGAGTTTTTAAGTGCAAATAGATTCACAGAAGATTTTATGTTTATACTTATTTTTACAGGAGTATTTATTGGATTGATTTGGATTGAATTTAAAATGTATGAACAAAAATTTAAGAACTATTAGATGTTCGTGATAGCGTTCGTTTTTAACCAAACAAAAGCCAATCCAAGAAAAAAACTTTTCTCAAATCAGCTTAAAATGTATTTTAGCCACTAGCCACTAGCCACTAGCCACTTCGCAATAGCTAACTTCTAGCGGAAGTATCATGACTTCAATCTTCGCTTTTAGATTTGATCGATTCAAACTTCATTTAACACTAAAAAGTGAATTTAAAACGTAAAACTCAAAATTTTAAATGTAAAAGTATTTTCGCTAAAGGTTAAAGGCTAAAGGCCAAAAAATCCCGTATCTTTCATAAAAATCAAAAAAACTTTCAACAAAAGTGAACCTGAATTACTTTTTTGCGTCTTTAGTATAGACGGAACTTTTTTATGTATAAAAAAAATCACATATCTGATGGAATACTAGTCACTCGCTACGTACAAGGCGATCAATCAGCGTTGGCAATCTTAGTAAAACGATTTCACAAAACATTTTGTCTGCAAGCATATTGGATTGTCAAAGATGCAGATGCGGCAAAAGACATTGCGCAAGACAGTTGGAATCTTATTATTAATAAAGTGCACACACTAAAAGAAGCAGAACGTTTCAAAAGTTGGGCATTGCGAATTGTTCACCGAAAAGCAATCGATTGGGCAAAAGGAATTTCCAAACAATCGAAGCATCATGAAGCGTATAAAGTGACCAAATCCATTCAGGATATTCCGTCTGAAGATCGATCGCCATTACAACAAAAACTGTTAAAAGCAATTCACGAATTGCCTATACATCAACAACAAGTAATTCAGTTATTTTACGTACATGACTATTCATTAAAAGAGGTTTCAGAAATCATTCAAATATCCGAAGGCACTGCAAAATCTAGATTGTATCATGCCAGAGAAAAAATAAAAACAATTCTAAAAACATTGAACACATGAAAAACATAGAAGACATTGACGCGTTAATCAAAGAAACATTGACCGCAGAAGAAGCAAAATTTTACGACGAACTCGAAGAACAAGGACTTTTGGGAACGGTTGGTAGTATTTTTAAAGGGAAATTAGGCTGGCTACTCGTTATTATGAACATTGTGAACTTAATTGCATTTGGCGTATTGATTTATTGTTTGGTACAATTTTTCAACGTCACCGAAACGAACGAATTGATCAAATGGGGATTTGGCGCTTTTATTTGTTTACTATTCAATACTATGATAAAAATGTATGCTTGGATGCAAATGGATAAAAGAGCTATTTTAAGAGAAATGAAGCGATTGGAGTTACAAGTGTCATCATTAGCGGCTAAAATATCTGATTGAGATTTCAATTACAAGCTAATATTTTAGTATTTTTGTAACTCTCTAGGGATGATTTCTCTCCCACGCTGAATTTTCGGACGCTTCGAAAGGATAAAGGTAGAGTAGGAATGGTTATTTTATGTATCATTTAAAACTTTATTAAAATGGCTGTTTTAGAACAACAATTAACATCTCAGCAAGCAATTGATTTAGAAGACAAGTACGGAGCACACAACTATCATCCACTTCCAGTGGTTTTGAATAGAGGTGAAGGCGTGAATGTTTGGGACGTAGAAGGTAAAAAGTATTATGACTTTCTTTCTGCTTACTCCGCAGTAAACCAAGGACATTGTCATCCGAAAATTGTGAATGCTATGGTGTCACAAGCACAAACATTGGCATTAACATCACGTGCATTTTACAATGACATCTTAGGCCGGTATGAAAAATTTGCGTCAGAATATTTCAATTTTGACAAATTATTACCCATGAATACAGGTGCAGAAGCGGTAGAAACTGCTTTGAAAATCTGTAGAAAATGGGCGTACGAGAAAAAAGGAATCGCGGAAAACAAAGCGGAAATTATTGTCTGTGAAAACAACTTTCACGGAAGAACAACTACTATTATTTCGTTTTCAAACGATCCAGTAGCACGTAAAAATTTCGGACCGTATACAAGCGGATTTATCAAAATTGAATACAATAATATAGAAGCACTAGAAGAAGCATTGAACAACAATCCAAACGTAGCAGGATTCTTAGTAGAGCCAATTCAAGGAGAAGCCGGCGTATATGTTCCGTCTGAGAACTATCTCGCGAAAGCGAAAGCATTGTGCGAAAAACACAACGTTTTGTTTATTGCAGATGAGGTTCAAACAGGAATTGCACGTACTGGTAGATTGTTAGCAACTTGCGGAAACTGTTCTTGTGAAAAGAAAGATTGCAGCGGAACGCCAGATGTAAAACCAGATATCTTAATTTTAGGAAAAGCATTATCTGGCGGTGCGTATCCAGTGTCAGCAGTATTGGCTAATGATCCTATTATGAATGTGATTCGTCCTGGAAATCACGGGTCTACTTTTGGAGGAAATCCTATTGCCGCAGCTGTAGCAATGGCAGCTTTGGAAGTGGTCACAGATGAAGGATTGGCAGAAAATGCGTTTCAATTGGGAGAATTATTCAGAAGTGAGCTTAACAAATATATTGAAACTAGTACGGTTGTAAAATTGGTCAGAGGAAAAGGATTGTTAAACGCAATTGTGATCAATGACGATGAAGAAAGCGAAACAGCATGGAATATTTGTATGGCATTAAAACAGCATGGATTATTAGCAAAACCAACACATGGAAATATTATCCGTTTTGCGCCACCATTGGTAATGACCAAAGAAGAATTGCTAGAATGCGTAGCAATTATCACCAAAACATTGAAAGAATTTGAATAATGCCATTCCGAAAACAAGCTAGTTCTGTATTTGATAATTTTGAATTGCGACTGAATGAAAGTTCAAAGAAGTTCTTACGAGAAACTTCTAAATGGGCTTTTGTACTGTCAATTATTGGATTTATAGTTTCAGGATTGTTATTGTTTATTGGAATGTTTACGCTCATTTTCTTTAATGATGTAGGAACTACGAGTCAGTACGGTGGAATTCCATTTTGGATGCTTTCATTAATTTATATGGTAAGTGCTGTTGTAGGATTTTTTCCATCCGTATATTTATATTCATTTTCGCGAAGAATGGCAGTTGCCTTGCGAGAAAAAAATACGGAAGATTTAACCTTAGCTTTTTCTAAACTAAAATCGTATTTCAAGTTTTTAGGAATTACAACGCTGATCGTTATTACATTTTATATCATTGCGTTGGTATTTGCAATTATTGCAGGTGTAAGCACACAATTTTAAAAAACTAATAGATTATAAAAAAGCGAATATACATGGTGTATATTCGCTTTTTTTATGTGTTAAAATTCGAGTAAATTATTGCCCGAAATATTCTTGAATTTGTCGTTGTAATTCTTCTTGATCTTGTAATGATTCGAATCCAAATGTGGTAATAATCCATATTAGGAAAAGAAGATATAATAGACTCAATACAATCCCAATAATAGCCAATACTTTTCCAATAGTAATGTTTGAATAATTATCATATCCTTGTGGATCTTCTTTGTATATTTTGGTAGCTTTCATTGCTAAATACAATGCAATTAATCCAAGAATGATTCCTACTCCCCAAAAACAGCAGGCAATGATAGATAATACTCCTAAAATAATAATGAGTACGTCATTAGGTAATTTTCTAGATTCCATAATTTAATAGTTAAGTTAGTTAATTTATATATTTAATAATAAAACTTATCGTGATAATAACAATATTAATAACTGCCAAATTTCGAATAAGTTTTGGTGTGTAACTGAATTTATAAAATAGATTCACGCCAACAACTCCAAAAAATAACAGCAATGTATAAATAGCTGGATACATTTTAAAAGCGGCTACAAACTCACCATTGAATATCAATGCAAGCGAACGTTGTATGCCACAACCCAAACAATCAATGCCTAAATACTGTTTTGTAAAACACGGAAGCATATAATCTTCAAGATTTATCATAGAGAAAAATAGTAAGTGTTTCAAAATGATGGTATTGGATTAAATAGGTTGATATATAGAAATACATTGTTGCATTTCAACTGCGTTATATGTAGCCAATGCTAAACATTTGTTACGAAAAAACAGCTTAATTTACTGAATTTTATCAAAACTTTGCTATACAAGCTTTTAGTTTTCAAAAAAAACAGGGCAACTATTTCAGAATATAGTATTTTTACAGCCTAAAATTCACACATTGAGATTCAAATACAAAACCACACTTTACTTTTTTCTCGTATTTTTCGGTGCAGGATTATTACTCTTTCGAGATGATATTCAAGGCGAAAAACAAATCGTCATTACTATAATTGCATTGGTAGCGATGATGTTTGGATTGTATAAAATGACTTCAATGCAAACTTCGAATCGACAGAAAAAATATGATGGCGAAGAATACTTTAATAAAGAAGAATACCCTGAAGAAGAAGAACATGTTGAAGAAACCAAAACGGATCAATGATGAATTTTAAAGTAGGAGATCGAGTAGAAACGATTGATGATATTATCAAAGGAATAATAACTTCTATAAATGGAAGCACTATTACCATGGAAACTGAGGAAGGTTTTCCTCTAAAATTTGAGGCATCGGAATTGGTGAAAATGACTTCGGATGAAATTGCAAGAAATTTATCATTCGAAAAAATACACAGTGCCATTCAAGAAAAAGAAGCCGCAAAAAAGCCAAAACGTAGTATAGAAAAATCTAAAAAAGAGCGTGTAGAAAACGCTATGGAAGTAGATTTGCACATTCATCAATTGACAAATGCACACAAAGGCATGAGTAACTATGATATGTTAAGCTTGCAAACCGATACCGCAAAACGACAATTAGAATTTGCCATAAAAAAGCGAATTCCTAGAGTGGTGTTTATTCATGGAGTTGGTGCAGGTGTTCTTAAAGAAGAATTATACTATTTATTTCGTCAGTACGACAATGTAAAATACTATGATGCTAACTATCAAAAATACGGAGTAGGCGCAACGGAAGTTTACATTTACCAAAACCCTCCTAGATAGTTTTTTTAGTTATGCACTTCGAATCCACTCAGTGTGAAAGTTGTGTGTTGTGAGTTGTGAGTTGTGGGTTTTGAACCATGAACGATTTCAGATTGACGATTTTAGATTTTTAAATCATTCAATCTTTGAATCTTTCAATTATTAAATTTTGAAAACTGAACACCATAATTTTAACTTAAAAAGTCTAGCATCTTGATTCTATACTCTTGGTTCTTTTTAATTTTGAACCTTGAACCGTTACTCTATCGGCGTTATAAACGTTCCATACTCAAAAAGATCATCTCGAACATCTTGTCCGTTTGTGCCTGTAAATACCACTTGCCTAAGATTGATTGTGTGTTCGTATCCAGTAATGAGATTGCTTACATCATCAATAACTTCTACAGTAGTCACTTCTACGGTTCCTGAAACGGCAGTATATTCTAAGGTAATATTAATATCTGAAGGCAATTCGTCACAAAAATAACCAGAAGTAATCGTGGTGTCAAAACTTCTATAATAGCAAAAAGCTTGACTGTTTAGTGTCTTTTCACGAGGAATAAGTGTTGCAACGCCATCATTAATCTCTGTTTCTGAAGCTTCATTGACAATTAAATCCGCAGGAATATCTAAAATGAGTGTTTCTGCTCCATTGATCTTAAACAATAAAGTGACTCCAGCTTCTATTGTACAGGCATCTATATCAGTTCCTGTATCCAAGTTAATTTCATCCAAGGTCAAATCGCCATCATCACAACTAAAAAAAGCAAACAAAAGGACTAAAAAAAACACTATTTTTTTCATGAAGTACATTATTAGTAATTAATATCAATGTAAAGGCAAAAGTATAAGAAAACTCTATTTATAACGAAACTTATTGTAAATAATTTTATTTAAGCTATTTTTGCTCATCTTTTTTAAACCAATCCTATTTTATAAAAGCTACGAATGAAGAACGTATATTTTGATAGTGCCGCCACAACACAAGTTCGTCCAGGAGTTGTAGATCGTATCAAGCAAGCATTGGAAGAGAATTATGGAAATCCATCTTCGACACATAGTTTCGGACGATCTTCTAAGACGTTAATAGAAACTGCGCGTAAAACCATTGCCAAATATTTGAATGCGTCGCCGCAGGAAATCATTTTCACATCTGGTGGAACAGAAGCCGACAACATGGCGTTGCGTTGTTCTGTGAGAGACTTGGGAGTCACCACTATCATTACGTCTCCCATTGAGCATCACGCAGTTTTACACACCGTAGAGCAATTGCGTTTAGAAAGTGATATCAAAGTTACGTATGTGCGTTTGCAACCGTGTGGAACGCCTGATTATGACGATTTAGAAGCTTTATTAAAAGCGGATAGTTCTAAAAAATTAGTCAGTCTCATGCACGTGAATAACGAGATTGGAAACATTTTAGATGTAGATAAAGTTGGAGAATTATGTAAAGAATACGGAGCTTTATTTCATTCAGATTCTGTACAATCTATTGGACATTTTGAATGGGACGTACAAAAAACTTCCGTAGATTTCTTAGCTGCTGCTGCACATAAGTTTCACGGACCTAAAGGAATTGGTTTTGCTTTCATTCGGAAAGATTCAGGATTGAGACCATTAATTTTTGGAGGATCACAAGAACGTGGATTCAGAGCAGGAACCGAAGCAGTGCATAATGTCGTTGGATTGGAAGAAGCGTTCCGTTTGGCGTATGACAATTTGGAAGAAGAAAAAACGTATGTGGAAGGTTTGAAAACGTACTTTATGGACGAACTTAAAAAAGCGTTACCAGAAGTAAAATTCAACGGAAACTGTCATGAAACCACCAAAAGCACTTATACATTAGTCAATGTATGTTTGCCATTTGATCAACAAAAAGCATTAATGTTATTGTTTCACTTAGATATAAAAGGAATTGCTTGTTCCAAAGGAAGTGCTTGCCAATCAGGAAGTAGCAAAGGTTCACATGTGTTGAGAGCAATCTTAAGCGATGAAGATTTAGACAAACCATCCTTACGTTTCTCGTTCTCTAAATTCAATACCAAAGAAGAAATTGATTATGTCATAGAAGTATTGCACGAATATGCAAATTCGTAATGAGATTCAATGATTGAAAGATTGAATGATTAAATGAAGATTCAACAATTCAAAGATTCAAAAAAATAAAAATACAAAGCGAGTTCAGCATACGAACTCGCTTTTTTTTATCATAATCATTGTACAATTATCTTTAAATATCTTTATATTGAAAAACCATTTAGCAAGTAGCTTTTTGAAATTCAAAAATCACAATGATCAAATCTATTACATCAAACCCTAGACGTATTAGTATTATATACCTTCTACTTTTGATCGTTGCCTTTTTTGCAATCTACAGTACCATTTTTGATGAAAAAGTAAGCTTGGTTGGAGACAATGCTAGTTATTACATTTTAGGAAATTCCATTGCCAATGGAGATGGGTATACAAATATTCAACATTCAGAAAAAGAAGCGCATTATCATTACCCGCCAGGATATCCAGTACTAATAGCCAGTGTTTCAAAAATATTTTCAAACGATATTATCACCATAAAAAAACTGAATGGTGCTTTCCTTTTGGGCGCAATTTTACTATTATTTTTTATCATAAAATGTCTAACCCAAAATAACCATATTGCTTTTGCGGTAGGCTTTATAACACTACTCAACTATCATATTTTAGGCTATGCTACCATTATGATGAGCGAAATTCCGTTTCTATTTTTCTCATTACTCTGTGTTTTACTCTTCTTAAAGATAGATTTTTCTAAACCTGTTCTCAAAAACGGACTTTTCTTTCTATTGCTTATTTGCTTGTCCTTTTCGTTTTACATTCGTTCGGTTGCATTAGCACTGTTTGTGAGCATGGTATGCTTTTTAATGTTCAAAAAAAAAAGGCGTTATGTAATTACTTTAATTGGTGGTTTTATCGCATTATACTTGCCATGGATGTTGAGAAACAATGCTGCAAAAGGAAACACATACATTTCGCAATTAGTATTGAAAAATCCATACCAACCAGAACAGGGAAGTATTGATTTTTCAGCTATTATAGAAAGAATTTCAATAAACCTAGAACGTTACATTACCAAAGAAATTCCTTCTGGAATACTATCTGCAAAAGAAAATGTATATACAGATGCTTCCGCGCCAATTACAGCATGGCTTTTGGGTTTTATATTGATCATAGGTATTGGATTGGGAATATACAAGTTGCCAAAATTTAGAACTTTTATATGCTTATACGTGCTAGGCTTTTTCGCTTTGCTAATGATATGGCCTTATGTTTGGTATGGAACGCGCTTTTTGGTGCCGCTCATTCCGTTACTCATTTTTCTTTTTATTTTTGGAATGATCTCACTTTTGAAATGGTTGCAGGGAAAAATCATTCCAAAACAACTAAAGCATTTTACAGCAATAACAACTGTAGTAATTTTAAGCTTCTGGGCTATTATGTATGGAAGTAACTCTGTTTCAATTTTGAAAGCACGAGCCGATGGTGAATACACAAACAACTATAAAAACTATTTCTTATTGGCAGATTGGGTTCAACAAAACACACCTGAAAACTCAGTTACTGCCGTACGGAAAGAAGGCTTGTTCTATCTATTTTCAAAAAAGCACGTAACTAATTATCAGAAAACACCTGATAGAGAAGCACAAATAGAATACTTAAAAAGTAAAAATGTAGACTATGTTGTTGTAGAACAGCTCGGATTTTCTTCCACAAGCAAGTATTTAATTCCTGCCATAGATCAATATCCGAGTAAATTTAAAATCATCAAAGAACTCAAAAATCCCGATACATACTTACTACAATTTTTACCAGAACTTGGATATTCGGGCGCTTGGGAAAATGACAAAAGAAATGGTTACGGAACCTATGTTTGGGAAGATGGACAAAAATATATAGGGTATTGGAAAAATGATGTGAGAGATGGAAAAGGAACCGTATTTTTTAAAAATGGGGAACGTTTAGAAGGTATTTGGACCGATGGAAAACTGAATGGAGAAGTGATTAAGAAAACGAAAAATAATGTCATTATCGAAAGAAGTATCTATAAAGACAATGTAAAAATTGAAGTCATTAATGAAGCTAACTAAACGCTCCATCATCGCACCTGTTTATAATGAAACTGCATGTTCCGAACGAATATAAAATAAAATAAGCTATCTAAAAAGTTTTTAGAAATACTTGAAGGATACTTTAAAAAAAGTTATCTGTGACTCTCGAAAGTTGTCTGAGGCTCTCGAAGACAACTATCTCTTTTCCTCATAAGGAAACTTTCTAGTTGCAATTCTCATCATTTTGGCAATAATTGCAGCCGTATTTTTTCCAGATTTCCGATTGATGGTTTTCTCATAACGCCACAATAATTTCCCCGTATTTTTATCACTTAATTTAATGATAATTTTTCCGTAGTCGGATTTTCCTTTTAAGAACGAAATAAAATCAAAAGACGTGTCAACTTCTTTGGAAAGTAGGAGGCGAGAAGACAATGAGCCACTAATAATTGCGTCAACATTCAGAATTTTAGACAACTCCTGTGGTGTATAAATGTCAATATTGTCAAGCGTAATTCCTGCCTTTTTTAAAATCCGATTCGTCGTATTGATATCTTGAAATTCTATTTTTAATTTTTTCTTGCTCTTTCTGCTCAAAAAATAACTTTCCAATGCTTGTTGCACGGCAATACCTTCATTCTCCGCAAGCTCTTTGAGTTGTGTTTCGGTATAATTAGTTTGCTCTGATTTTAGGTTCAACGTCGTCTGAAACGGAAGAATCGCTATGGTTTTGTGATCTTTAGAAAGTTCTTCAAAAGCATCACTAACGTAAATCTTCTTTTGTGCAACACTTTGTTGTATTCCGACCACTAATAACAATAAAACAACTAACTTTTTCATTACTTTTTTAATTCAATAGGTATCATTTCAAAGTACTTCTCGATACAATTTTCTGTCGAAAATCACTCGAAGTGACGATCGGTCTATTTAATTTTATCTAACATCTAACATCTAACATCTAACATCTAACATCTAACATCTAACTAGAAACGCATTCCCAACTTTACATTAAACACACGACCTGTTAAGAAATTCGGGATTCCAAACTGACGTTTTGTATACACATCACGAACCCATGTATTGGTAATTGAATTTTGCACATCAAACACATTAAAAATCTCAAAACCTACATTCAATTCTTTAAATGCGTGCAGCCAATGTCCTTTTTCAAATTGCTTATTTTGATCTGCTAAAATATATGAAAATCCAACATCAGCACGTTTATAATCAGGTAATTGACTTTGGAATTGATACGGATCAGAATAACTTGGCGATCCGCCCGGCAATCCAGTATTATAGGTTAAATTCAAATACAATTTTAAACTAGGAATCTTCGGCATATAATCTTGAAACAAAATAGCAAACTTCAACCGTTGATCGGTTGGTCGGCTAATATATCCACGATTATTGATGTTTTCTTCCGTTTTTAAATACCCAAAACTTACCCAACTTTCGGTTCCCGGCACAAATTCTCCATTCAAACGCATGTCAAATCCGTACGCATACGCATCTGCCACATTATCAGCTCTGTATCGAATTCGAACATTTTCAATCGTATACGCGTTAACATCCGATAAACTCTTATAATACGCTTCCGTTGTTAACTTAAACGGACGTTTCCAAAGTTTAAAACTATAATCATTTCCCAAAACTATGTGAATTGATTGCTGTGCTTTTACATTCGGGTTCACAACACCATCGGCACCACGCAATTCACGATAAAATGGCGGTTGATGATAAAATCCTCCCGACAAACGGAACAACATATCTTTTTCCCAATTGGGTTTAATAGCAATTTGCGCTCTTGGGCTAAAAACGGTTTGTGCTTTACTATTGTTTCCATCTCCACTTACGGTCCAACTGTGCGCGCGGACACCAACATTGGTCCACACTTCATGTTTGCCCAACATGGATTGTTTGCTCCATTGTACAAACCCGGAAACGCGATCAATTTGTGTATTATTTCGAGCACGCACGGTTTGAAAAGGTTCTAATGGACCTTCGTACGGCGTGTATGGCTGATTATTTGAAAATTGTGGCAATGGTGGACGAATGGAAAAACCAGCAGAATCAATCACTTCCCACTCAATCAAGCGATCGCGAATATCTTCGTGCGTATACTTAATTCCCCAATCAATTTGGTTTTCGTCTCCGTTAACTTTATAACTTCCTTTGTGTTCTGCATTAAAAATTAACGCATCTAAGTCGTTTCTTCCGTGACTCAACTGCGAGCCAATTCCTTCACTAAATTCAACATTTCCTAAATCTTCATCACCAATATTCGTATTCACTTCACCCAATCGATATTGCGCTAAAATGTCAAAATGTTCTTGTTCCGTTGTATGATATGCAGACGCGATGAATTTCAATGTGACATCATCATTCAGAAAATAATTTGCTTTCAAAGCACCAAAATATGTTCGGTAGCGATCTTCTTCTTGACCTTCATAAAAAACCAATAAAGCAATCGGATCTTGCAAGGTTCCAAAATTGGTTTGACGTGTTAAGGGTTCGTAGTCGTAATCGTTAAACGCAATATTTCCTAAAAAATTCAAGTGAAACTTATCGGAGAATTTATACGTGATATAGGTTTGAAAATCTACAAAACGCGGTCTAAAATTAGTTTCAGTTTCTTGACTATTGACTAATAAGCTATTATCTCTGAATCGAATTCCAGAAATGGTAGAAAACTTACTATCATTGCTCGAAGTTTCAATGGAAGCACTTCCACCGAGTAAACTCAGGTTGACTCTTCCGCCAAAGCGAACTGGTTTTTTATACGTAATATCTAATACGGACGAAAGCTTATCGCCGTACTTTGCTTGAAATCCTCCCGCAGAAAAATCGACATTTTGAACCAAATCGGTATTTACAAAACTCAATCCTTCTTGTTGTCCGGAGCGAATTAAAAACGGACGATAGACTTCAATTTCGTTGACATATACTAAATTTTCATCGTAATTTCCACCACGAACTGAATACTGTGTACTGAGTTCATTATTATTATTCACACCAGGAAACGACATCAATAAATTCTCAACACCTGGATTGGCACCAGGAATCAATCGAACGGTTTCCGCAGAAACAGTCTGAATTCCTTGAACTGCTTTTCGCTTGCGCGAATCGAGCACAACGGTTCCTATTTGCTCCGCAGTTTTAGACATCAATGGAAAAACTTCGTAATCTTCTCCGTTTTTCAACTCCACTGTCAACGTAATATTTTTATGTGCGATGTGCGAAAAAGTAAGCGTAATTTTTTGATTGGAAGGAATCACAATCATAAAAAAGCCGTTCTTGTTCGTTTGCGTTCCTGTGTCGACAGAAGTTTTAATATTTACGCCTTCAATAGGCGTATTGTTAATGTCTAAAATAACTCCTCTAACAGTTGCTGTTTGCGCAATCATACAAGTGGCAAACAATAAAAAACCCAAGAAAAGGATGGTTCGTATTGGTTTCAATATAGTGTAGTTTTAATTTTTTCTAAAAAAGGTGCTTGTAAAAATAGTATTATTTCCAACATTATCAGTAACGATCAATTTTAAATTATGTTTTGCATCTTTAAAAGGAACATCGTCAAAATCGTAACTGAGCATTCCTTTTTTTGCATCATATTCAAATAAAATCCAACTTCCGTTAATCGTTCCGCGAAAACTGCGCACGCCAGAAAGATCGTCCATAATCTTTAGTTTTAAATATTTTTTGCTGGAAATCCATTTGTCTTTAGCAAAATTGACAGGTTTTATTTTTGGTGGAATGGTATCTGTTACTAAAAAATAGGTGCCCAAATTTTTCGTGCTTGTGCTAAAATTTGTGCCTCGTTTTTTGGTAGTGCTGTATGAAGGTTTATTTTTTTTATCTAAACTAGCAATGAACAATTGTTTGCGTTCTTTTTCGGGGTAGCTGGAAACATCAAATGTAATCACGAAATTTTTATGCGCGGGTACATTCTCATTATGAATGGTATACCGCCCGTTTTTATCTTTTGATAAATCGAAATAAAAATCTTCATAAAACGTCTCTTTCGGAATGTAGACACTTACAAGATCTTCTTTAATCGTATGTTCGGAATTTCGAGTAATGAAATGATTGGTAACAGTTTCCTTTTTCTTTTGTGCGATGGCTTGTTTCTTTCCAACAACAGGAACTGTAATTGTGGTCATATTGTCTTTAAAATCTTTAATTTTCAATACAATGGTATATTCTTTTCCTTCTTCAACCAGAATTTTTCCGTTGTTGACGACATCATCATAAATACTCAATTTATTTGCAGGCGTTACAAAACAGCGTTGTACACGTTGTTTTTTCTCTTTAAATCGTTCGTAATCAATCAGGGTATTGATATAGCGTGATTCTCCAAAAGAGAACTTTTTAAACGTATAACTGAAATTTTTCACACCATTTACATAACTTTCCAATTGATAAATCCCATTTTTATTAAACGCTAAATCTTGTTTGTCATAAGCATTCACGCCCAATCCAATTTCGCCAGAAGCGAATACTTTATCTGCAATAAAACTGTTTTCTTCTGTTCCTTTTTTCAGTTGTAACTGAATTATCTTGTTAGAAGAATTAATTTGAGACGAATCAGACAACGCATACGCAAACACACCATTTACGGTTGGATGATGAGAATCTTTCACTTCAATCCCAAACAACATTGGATTCATTGGTTTGGAAGCTGCATCACGAATTTCGAAGTGCAAATGTGGTCCGCCAGAAGAACCACTATTTCCAGAATAGGCAATGACTTCGCCTTTTTTCAAGACCAATTCGTCTGCTTTTGGATACAGTTGAATCTCGTAACTTTCTTTATTGTATTGTTGTTTCTTTAAATACGCTTCTAGTTTTGGAGCTAATTTTTTCAAATGCGCATATACGGAAGTATAACCGTTTGTATGAGTTACGTATAATGCTTTTCCAAATCCCCAATGTTGAATTTTGATGCGTGACACATGTCCATCACCAATAGCAAACACTTCGAAACCTTCTTTTTGTTTCGTTTTAATATCAATTCCAGAATGGAAATGATTGCTTCTCAGTTCTCCGAAAGTTCCCGATAAGATAATCGGAATGTCCAATGGCGATCTAAAATCGCTTTGCGGATATTTTTGTTGAGAAGTTGCGAAGGAAAAGAAAAATAAAAAAATGAATAACAGTCTGTACATAAATCAAAAGTGCGTTTGAGAAGCTAAAATAGCTAATACTTAGTTAATTTGGAATCTTTAAATTCAAAAACTGCACCAAAAAAATATAAATCTTAAAGTATTACTTTAAATAATAGTCAAAACCCTTGCGAACTAATTTTATGAATGCTAAATTTGTAACCGTATGCATTGAATAAAAATGTGATGAGTAGTACTTTGAAAATTGTTGATTCTCTTGAAAATAGAGTGAGTAAAATGCTTCACAGGCTTGAAGTTTTGGAACAAAAAAATCAAAAGCTAAATCAAGAATTAGCGGATTCAAAGGGACAAACACAGCGTTTACACGAAGAAATTTCACAATGGGAAGAAAAGTTTAACACGCTTAAAATTGCAAATTCAATGCTTGGCAGTGATCACAATAAAAAAGAAGCTAAGCTTAAAATAAATACACTAATTCGGCAAATAGACCATTGTATTGCACAATTAGCCGAGTAAAAAGATAGTTTTATACTATGGAAAATAAGCTCAAAATAAAGCTTTCTATTGCGGATAGAGTATATCCATTAACTATTGAAGTTGGTCAAGAAGAAGGCCTTCGTAAAGCAGCTAAGAAAATAGAAGCGATGATTAAACAGTTTGAGCAAAACTATGCGGTAAGAGATAAGCAAGATGTATTGGCAATGTGTGCCTTGCAATTTGCATCGCAAGTAGAACAAAAAGCCATAAATAAAGAAACAAATCAAACAGCATTAGAAGAAAAATTAAAAGCGCTAGACGAATTATTAAAAGCGCAGCTTAGTTCATAAGTTCTTTAAAATACAATAGGTTACTGCCTACATTGGTTTTTATTTTTGATAAACTCAACGTTAATATTTTTAAAAAGGGTGAGTCATGATTGTAAAAGCACGCCGTCAATAGTGAACTTGTTCATTATTTGGATGGATCCTTGATCAATCTGTTAGCTCTAAACTTGTTTTTTGGAGTTTATACAAAACTCTACCAATGTAGGCTTTTTTTATTAGTGAAACTCCGTTTTGAGAAGTCTGAAAGACGCACGCAAAATGGCTAGTTGAACTAATCCCGTTGCAAAACGGGATCTTTGTTCAATATGTTTTGTTAGATAAGTCTGAAAGACGCACGCAAAATGGCTAGTTGAACTAATCCCGTTGCAAAACGGGATCTTATGTTCAATATATTTTGTTTGAGAGGCTTGTGCTGAACTTGATTCAGTATCTAAGACGCACGCAAAATGGCTAGTTGAACTAATCCCGTTGCAAAACGGAAGCTCAGATTTGTAACTCAATCCTTAAACCCAATGTTAAGGAACAAGGTGTAACTTGGAGTTCAATATATAGTACAGTGAATACATAACTAAGACGATAGAAGATGGAAAGTATAACAATAATAATTGCAGCCGCCGTTGGTGTGGTTTGCTTAATCATAGGATTTGCCATTGCCAAAACTTTGGAGAAAAAACAAGCTTCAAAAATCATTCAAGATGCCAAAAAAGATTCGGCTTCTTTATTGAAAGAGGCAAGATCCGAAGCAGAAAATGTGAAGAAAGACAAGATTCTTCAAGCCAAAGAAAAATTTTTAGAATTAAAAGCAGAGCATGAAAAGTTTATCTTATCAAAGGATAAGAAAATGGCGGAAGCTGAGAAACGAACTCGCGACAAGGAATCACAAATTTCTAGTGAGTTATCTAAGAATAAAAAACTCAACCAAGACATAGAAGCAAAGATAAAAGATTACGACTATCGCTTGGATTTTGTTGAAAAGAAGAAAACTGAGGTTGAAAAACTGCACAAAAGTCAAATAGAACAATTGGAAGTAATTTCCGGATTGTCTGCTGACGAAGCAAAAGACCAATTAGTAGCTTCCTTAAAAGAAGAAGCTAAAAGTGATGCAATGAGCTATATTCAAGCCAAACTTGAAGAAGCTAAATTGACAGCACAACAAGATGCAAAAAAGGTCATTATCAATACCATTCAGCGTATAGGAACAGAAGAAGCAGTAGAAAACTGTGTCTCTGTATTCAATATTGAATCTGACGATGTAAAAGGTCGTATTATTGGTAGAGAAGGACGAAATATTAGAGCATTGGAAGCGGCAACTGGAGTTGAAATTATTGTGGATGATACACCAGAAGCCATTATTCTTTCCTGTTTTGATTCGGTTCGAAGAGAAATAGCACGCTTATCATTACATAAATTGGTGACCGATGGACGAATTCATCCAGCGCGCATTGAAGAAGTAGTAAAGAAAACACGCAAACAAATTGATGAAGAAATCATAGAGGTTGGAAAGCGTACAGTCATTGATTTAGGAATTCACGGATTGCATCCAGAATTGATTAAAACGGTGGGTCGAATGAAATACCGTTCTTCATACGGACAAAACTTATTGCAACATTCACGTGAAGTAGCGAAACTTTGTGGTGTGATGGCAGCCGAACTAGGATTGAACCCAAAACTTGCCAAAAGAGCTGGGTTGTTACACGATATCGGAAAAGTGCCAGATACGGAAACGGAAGTGCCACACGCAATCTTAGGAATGCAATGGGCAGAAAAGTATGGTGAAAAACCAGAAGTATGTAATGCTATTGGAGCCCATCATGATGAAATAGAAATGGTTTCCTTATTATCGCCAATTGTACAAGTTTGTGATGCCATTTCAGGAGCAAGACCGGGCGCACGTCGTCAAGTATTAGACAGTTATATTCAACGTTTAAAAGACTTGGAAGATATTGCTTTCGGATTCCCAGGAGTGAAAAAAGCCTATGCAATTCAAGCAGGTAGAGAGTTACGTGTGATTGTTGAAAGTGAAAAAGTAGATGATGCAACGGCCGCTGAATTGTCATTCAATATCTCACAAAAAATTCAAACGGATATGACCTATCCAGGGCAAGTAAAAATTACCGTAATTAGAGAAACTAGAGCGGTAAACATCGCAAAATAGATCTTTAAATATATAAAATAAGTTCATAAACGTGAATATCGAAGTCTAAAAACTACGGTATTCACGTTTATTGTTTATGGCAAGTGAGTAGCAAATACGTGTTATTATGGGTATTTTTATTATAACCTAAATACATAGCCTACCATGTTACAGAAAATTTTAAAACTGACTGGTGTTGACATGCTAACAAAAGTACAGCAGGTTAATGCTAACGGAGGAACAGCAACCTCTATGGACACGTCATTCATGTGTTATTGTAACAGTGTTTTTATTGGAGAAAAAAGCTCCATAAAAGAATGCTGGAAAACTTGTTAAAGAATTGCAATACTATTGAAAAAGAAGAAAAACAGAAATCAGCAACGGTTTCTGTTTTTTTATGTTCTAGGGTGATATTTCTCCATCACCATTGCCAAATGACTTCTATCTACGTGCATATAAATTTCGGTTGTAGTAATGCTTTCATGTCCAAGCATGAGCTGTATGGCGCGTAAATCGGCACCATTTTCTAGTAAATGCGTCGCAAACGAATGTCGGAACGTGTGTGGTGAAATATTCTTTTTAATTTGGGCTTTTTCAGCCAAACGTTTAATGATGGTAAAAATCATCACACGTGTCAATTGTTTTCCGCGTCTGTTTAAAAAAACCGTGTCGCTAAATTCTGGAACATGTTTTACTTTTATTCGATCTGCTTTTATATATAAGTTGATATATTTCTGTGTAATACGACTAATAGGGATGAATCGTTGTTTATCGCCTTTTCCGGTTACTCTAATGAAACCTTCGTCAAAAAATAGATCAGATAACTTTAAACCGACCAATTCACTGACACGCAATCCGCAACCGTACAACGTTTCTATAATAGCCTTATTTCGATGTCCTTCGGCTGTACTCAAATCAATGGCTACAATTAGCTTTTCAATATCTTTTAGTGCTAATGTATCAGGAAGTTTTCTGCCAATCTTTGGTGCTTCAATCAGTTCCATAGGATTGTCTTTTCGATAGTCTTCAAAAATTAAATAATTAAAAAAGCTTTTCAAGCCTGAAATGATTCGCGTTTGCGATCGGGCATTTAAAATTTTGGCAATTTCATAAATAAACTGTTGCACAGTAGCTTCATCAATAGATAATGGAGAATGATGTATATCATTATCTGCTAAATAACGTATCAATTTCTCGATATCATGTGAGTAATTTACGATCGTATTCTCTGACAAACCGCGCTCAATCTTCATAAAATGCTGGAAATCTTTAAGCGTATGTGTCCATTTCATAAGAAAAAAGTTATTTTTTTAACGAATCCTGTTATGATGTAAACAATTGACATTCAATTTGTTAAAAATAAGGTTGCGTCTGATTGTGTTAATAATTAGTTAACAAATGTATGGTAATTTCTAAAAAAGTAGTTATTTTGCTATTGAATTAATTAAAAAACTATTTAAGATGAAAAAAATTATTTTAGTTGCGGCTGTAGCCTTATTTGGATTTACAATGAATGCGCAAGATTTTAAAGTTGGACTTAACGGTGCTTTACCAATTGGAGACGCTGGAGACATCGCTACATTTAGTATTGGTTTAGACGTTGCTTACTTATGGGAAGTATCTGAGAAATTTGATGCTGGAGTTGCTTCTGGATTCACATCTGCTTTTGGAGATGAAGTTACTATTTTAGGAACTACAGTAGAATTTGATGACGTTCAGTTTTTACCAATTGCAGGTGCTGCTCGTTACAATGTATCTAGTGATTTCTTTTTAGGAGCTGACCTTGGATACGCTGTTGGAATCAATGATGGTAACGATGGTGGTTTCTACTACAGACCAAAAGTTGGTTATAACTTTTCTGAAAAAGTTAGTGTAAATCTTTCTTATACTGGAATTGCAGTTGACGGTGGAAGCTGGGATACTATCGGTTTAGGAGTAGAGTTCGGATTATAAAATAAACTAAGAAAATATTAAGAAAAGGAAGCCAAATTGGCTTCCTTTTTTTGTTGTAAAAAAATAACCTGCTAAAAATCAGTTCTTTAAATTAAGTTTATATTTTTCAATATTTAGTTGTTGTATAAAGGGGAATTTTCCCCTTTGTAATCTTAGATTCTACATCTATATTTGTGGAATATTAAATAAACATAAATTATGAAAAAATTATTACTATTTGTTACTATTGCATTTTTGAGTTATACAGTAAATGCACAAACAGAAAAAGGGAAATGGATCATTTCTGGGTCAACTTCTATTTCTTATGCTACCACCAATCTTACACTAGAATTTGAGGGAGAAGAAATAAGTGATGACACTAAGGGTTCTATTTTTTCCCTTACACCAAGTGTTGGTTACTTCGTGATCAATAATCTAGCTGTAGGATTAGATTTATCATTTGCTTCTACTAATAATGATAATGGAACTACAGATGTTACAACTTCTTCTTTTAGTTCAATTCTTGGAGGAACCTATTATTTTGAAGCTGGTGATAAATTTAAACCATTTGTAGGTTTAGGTGCAGGATTAATCACAACAAGTAGCGGAGATGATGACGCTTTAAAGTCTAATGGTTTAGCACTAAGAGGAAGAGGTGGTTTAGCTTATTTTGTAAACCAATCATTATCTATTGATTTCTCAGTACTATACTTAAATACGAACCAGAAGAACAAAGAAAATAGTGATTTAGTAAGTAAAAATTCTAGTATCGCAGTTGGTTTAGGATTTTCTTTATTTTTATAGTATCAGAAAAAATAAATTTTATTATATACAAAGGTCTTTCAATTTTGAAAGACCTTTGCTGTTTTTTAATATCTTTACTTCTATGAAAAAAATTATCATTATCAATGGACCTAACTTGAATCTACTCGGAAAGCGCGAACCAGAAATTTACGGAAGTGCTACGTTTGAAG